>CAZZJD010000131.1:0-5346 GCA_964654305.1 uncultured Chitinophagaceae bacterium | reverse complement strand
TTGACAAATAATTGTTTTTTGGGTATGTGCACTTTTATTTCCGCTACTTTGTCTTTGATGGTATGCACTACATTGTCGAGCTTCAAAAACACTTCTACTCTTACAATTCGATCATGAAAATTACTTAGCTTTTGTAGTTTTTCGTTTACATGATCAAGCAACTTAGAATCTGCATCAAAACGTACAGTCTGAATGTCAACAGTCATAGGATGATAATTTTTATTGGTTAAAAAAATCCTGATAAGATTTTTATCAGGTAGCAAAAACAATTTACGAAAAAAAATCTCTTAAAACAAAGTGAATTTATAAGATATTGAGAATCAAAAATACAATCAAGCCTTAGGATGGGCTTTCGCATGAATATCTTTCAATTTCTCAATGGTATTGTGTGTGTATATCTGGGTAGCGGCAAGACTACTATGCCCTAATAGCTCTTTAACTGCATTCAACTCAGCACCATTATTCATAAGATGGGTAGCAAAACTGTGTCTTAATACATGCGGGCTTTTCTTTTCTATTGTTGTAACAAGTTGTAAATATTTTTTTACAACAGTTTGAACATATCGGGGATGCAATGCCCTACCCTTTTCATTAACCAATAAAAAATCATTGGCTTCATTCTGGAAAACCTCTTTTTTCTCTTGCAAATATTGACTTAACAATAATTTCAAATCCGGTGTTAGCGGAAGAATTCTTTCTTTATTGCCTTTCCCTAATATTTTAAGTTGATTTCGCGATAGGTCCAACTGCATTTCCTTTAATCCGGTTAGCTCACTTAACCGCATACCTGTAGCATAAAAGATCGCAAATATTAATCGCTCCAGCCTGCCGGTCCAGCTATCCGGAAATTCGATATGACTAAATAAAGTATTTATATCTTTTACCTCGACATAAACAGGTAATCTTTTATTTACTTTAGGAGAAACAATCATTGCGGTTGGTGTATTAGTGACCATACCCTTGCGTTGCAGAAAGCGATAAAAAGATTTCAATGCTGAAATTCTCCTATTGATTGTTTTTGCGGAATGCCCCTGCTCCTTCATAGATGCCAACCATCCCCTGATCATCGAAGCCTGCACTTCCCTGATATTTGTAATCTCATATTGAGCCTGCATATACTCATAAAAAAAACAAAGATCCGAACCGTAGGATTCTAAGGTATGTAAGGAATATCTCTTTTCAAATTTGAGATAATCCATGAAGGTTTGTTGTTCTGAAGAAATGGGGTTATTCATAAAACACCGATAGCCGTGAATTTACAAATAATTCACGGCTATCTAAAATATATGGGTAAAAATTACAATTCTATTTTACCGCTAACAATCTGTTGTTTGTAGATAGCTTTCAGTACTTCTCCCCTTCTTCTTACAGAAGGCTTGGTATAAGACTGACGTTCACGAAGCTGAAGAAGTGTCTTACTTTTTTCGAATTTCTTCTTGTACTTTTTCAATGCCTTGTCAATGTTTTCGCAATCTTTTGAATCGATAATAAGCATAATTATATACCTCCCGGTTTGATTTAGGAGGGCAAAGATATAATGTTCCATTCAAATTACAAAACAAGCATTTAAATGCATCGGGTTAATTAATTTGCAACCATGTTTACAGGAATTATTGAGTGTATTGGCCGTGTTGTTGAAACAGAAAAATCCGGCCAAAACCTGATCCTTTGGGTCGAAAGTCCCATCAGTCATGAATTAAAAGTTGATCAAAGTGTTGCTCATGAAGGCATTTGCCTGACGGTAGAAAAGGTGAATGGCAACCGCCATAGAATTACTGCCGTGATGGAAACCGTAGAAAAAACGACCATTGATCAATGGGTTACAGGAACAGAAATCAATCTGGAAAGATGCATGAGTCTGGGTGGAAGACTAGACGGCCATTTGGTGCAAGGGCATGTTGACTGTAAAGGCCGATGTATTGAAGTAAGAGAATTTGACGGAAGCTGGATTTATCGTTTTGAGATTGATCAAAAATTCGGCTCACTGATTGTAGAAAAAGGATCTATATGTCTCAATGGAATTAGCTTAACAATATTTGATATTAGTCCTACTCAATTTTCTGTTACCATTATCCCCTATACATATACCCATACGACGATAGCATCAATCCGTACCGGGGAATTTGTAAATCTTGAATTTGACATCATAGGAAAATACGTACTAAGAATCGAAGAACTCCGAAAGCCTACGTAAAATTACGGTGCAAAAAAAGACCGATAAATCCGCTTTCATACGCCCTTAATTCTTTCTATTTTGCACTCGAATTGATTGATATCCGTATCCTAAACCCATTGAAAATGAAATTCCAATTATCCGTTATCGTACCTGTCAGAAATGAGGCAGAGCATATTGTTCCCTTTTATTATGAACTTCTTAAACATCTTCCTGATGATTTTGAGCTGATATGGGTAGACGATTGTAGCGAAGATGAAACACTTTCCGAGATTGAGTCATTGGCAAAATACAGTGAAACTATCCAATGTATTACGCTAAAAAAGGAATATGGAAAAGCGTCGGCTGTAATGGCTGGACTGGATTATGCCACCGGAGATTATATTGTTGTTATGAACGGAGATTTACAACATCCTCCTTCTGCAGTTAATTTACTGCTCGCGCAGTTGGAAAATGGTTATGATATTGTGAACACTCGCATTGACAATAAAGCTAAGGTTCATATTGTTCAAAAAGTTTTAATGGATGGATATTATTCATTTATAGAAAAATGGAGACCCAAAAATGAAATTTCAGATCTTACCCAAATGAGAGCTTTTCGAAAAGCAGTAATTAACGATATCTCTTTCATTAAAGAAAAACATTTTTTCCCTGATAATTATTTCAACTGGTCTCATTACAAAATGACAACCTTACCCTATATTAACAGAAAGCCAGAAAAGAAAGATATACAATATACTGCTGCCAATCTGTTTGAAGCTACGCGCCTAAGTATTGCGGGCAGTATGCCCGGTTTTGTAAAAACACTTTTATTCTTAGGGGCAACAATCAGTCTGGCATCCCTTTGTTTTATTTTTATGTTTATCATGGAATATTATAAAGGCAATCCTGTTCATACGGGGGCTTTGAGTCTAACTTCGTTATTATTTGCCGGCGGGCTCCAGATCTTTGTATACAGTTCCTATAAAAAGAAGATCAAGTCTGAACTTTTCCGCCTTTGCAGAAGCCATCAGTATATAGTAAAGAATATCATCAACTCCGATAAATTTTTAGCTGAATACAGTTACCTGGGCAACGGAAACAATAATGATTTAGTCGAATCTTAAAGCCTGAACAGGTTTTATTTTTTTCACCAGCAGTGAGGGGATCAGTAAAACGATGAAGCATACGAATATGGTGCCCATATTAACCAGCAGGATTTGCAAAGGAATAATCTTTACGGGCGCTTGTTTTATATAGTAAGCTGATTCATCAAGAGATATAAATCCTGTTGTTTGCTGTAGGAAACAAAGTGCAAAACCGATGATGTTTCCCCAAACAATACCTTTAAAAGCGATATAGGCTGCCTGACGCCAAAAAATTTCCTGTACTTGAAAATCGGAAGCTCCCACCGACTTGAGAAGACCTATCATTTTTCTTCTTTCCAATACGAGAATAAGTAAACAGGATATAAGATTGATAATAGCTACGATGCACATGATCGTAATAATCAGGGTTCGGTTTACGTTTTGCAGCTGCAGCCAGTCAAATATATTAGGATAGATCTCACGCAGAGAATTTGCGTACCAGTCTAAGGGCAATTTTTCAAGTAGGTCCTGCTGTATTTGTTTATCATTATTTTCATCTTTCAGTGTGATTTCATAACCTGAGATGGAATTAGTATCCCAATTTTGAAGTTTTTGAACCAGTCGAATATCAGTGATGGCGAAGCTGCGATCGTATTCTTCGATCGCCGTTTTATAGATGCCGTTCACGCGCACCGAGCGAATGCGAGGGGCGCCACCTGTCTGATCCATAAAATAAATAAATACTTTTTGCCCTGTATCCAATTCCAATACCCGCGCAGTATAAGAAGAAATTATTACGGATGGATTTGCGCTGTCTTTCGACAACCAATTTCCTTTTATCATAAAAGGCTTCATTCTCTCTACCGAAAAATTTCGCCATATGCCTTTTAACATAAGGCCTTCCATATTCGCTTTACTTCTTAACAATGCAGCTTTGGTTATATAGGCATCTGCGTAAACCACCCCGGACGAAGCTTTCAATACTTGATAAACGCTATCATTGGCAACGCTGGGTAATTCATCGGACAAACCAGCTGAATAAGAAGGATGCTGCTGTACACGAATGTGCCCCCAGAAACGAAACACCTTATCCGAAATCGCTTGTTGAAAACCTGCCACAAAAGCCAGGGTTAGAATCATGATGGCTACGCTGATAGCTGTAGCAAAAAAAGAAAGCTTAATGACGATTCCTGAAAAGTCTCTCTCTTTACGACCTGTTAATCTTTTTGCTATGAAGGAGCCTACGCGCAATTCATGTAATTTTGAATGTATACAAACGAAACAATATCGTTATGCAATATTATCGCAAGTCGCTCACTTATGTATTAATTCTGTTTTTTATTTACCAAGGGTGCATTGCACAAAATACAGACAAGATCATCCAACCCAATATTTTTTCTGTAAAACTTCATCCATACGGAAACCCGCTGAGCTATCCAATTCTTCGTTTGAATACAGGAGATCGCCTAGAGTTACATTTTGATGACATAGACGCAGATGTAAAGTATTACTCTTACACTTTTATATTATGCAATGCAGACTGGACTCAGGCGAATCTCAGCCAGTTTGATTATATGCAGGGATTTTCTAACGTAAGAATCAACACCTATCGTAATTCCAATACTGTACTTACCCGTTATACCCATTATACATCTGAAGTTCCTACCCGAAATACCTTTCCCACCAAAAGCGGAAATTATCTATTAAAAGTGTTCGTCAACGGAGACACAACGCAACTTGCCTTTTCAAAAAGATTTCTTGTGGTTGAGAATAAGGCGTCTTCCGGCATGACCATCCTTCAGCCATTCAATGCACAAATCTTTAAAAGCCATCAAAAAGTACAATTTAATGTAAATGTGCAAGCGCTTAAGCCCACCAATATATTTCAGCAAATCAAGATCGTAATTTTGCAGAATTATCGCTGGGATCAAGCAATCACCAATCTTCAACCTACTTTTATTAAACAAAATATATTGGAATACAATACAGAAAATGATGGCATTTTCCCCGGCCAAAAAGAGTGGAGATGGGTTAATCTCACCAGCTTTCGTTTACAAACAGACCGCGTGGAAAAAGGAGACTATAATGAAAGAGGGCAAACGATTT
>CAZZJD010000130.1:0-5354 GCA_964654305.1 uncultured Chitinophagaceae bacterium | reverse complement strand
TAATGACAATTTGCATAGCCCGAATGAAAAATATGATATTTTCAATTATTACAAGGGGATCGATACCATTCCTCTTTTCCATAAGTATTTTGCAGAGAAGGACAGTAATTAAACAATAGGAAATCAATAATTGGGTTTGGGGAAGGGGGAAGGCTAATAAGTTTTAAAAATTGTTAAACTTCGGCTCTTTAAAAATTATACCTATCAAATTTTGTTCCAATCCCCATTTTGCTTACCTTTGCCCTCCCTAAATTTAGGCTGAATAGCAATTGGCGCCCAAAATCAGTCATATTTAACTGAAAATCAATAACTTGCTTTTATTTAAAAGCAGGCCGCTATTCTTGTGCACAAACTTTAAAAAACCGGTTGTAATTGTATGTCGTCAACACAAGCTGCTACAAAAAAAAGAATCAACTTCGGAAAAGTTAAGCATCTCGCAGAAATGCCTGATTTGTTAGGCATTCAGATTCAATCCTTCAAGGATTTCTTTCAATTAGAAACCACGCCTGATAAGCGTAACAACGAAGGTTTGTTTAAAGTGTTTAAGGAAAACTTTCCGATCACTGACACAAGAAACATTTTTGTTCTTGAATTTTTAGATTATTTTATCGACCCTCCCCGATACACCATAGAGGAATGTATGGAGCGCGGTCTTACTTATGCGGTTCCATTAAAAGCCAAATTGCGTCTCAGTTGTAATGATGAGGAGCATGTGGACTTCCAGACGATCGTTCAGGACGTGTTTTTGGGCAATATCCCATACATGACACCCCGTGGTACCTTTGTGATTAATGGTGCTGAGCGTGTGGTGGTAAGCCAACTGCATCGTTCTCCTGGCGTATTTTTCGGGCAAAGCATTCACCCCAACGGTACCAAAATCTATTCTGCCCGTGTGATTCCTTTCAAAGGAGCCTGGATGGAATTTGCAACTGATATCAACAATGTAATGTATGCTTACATTGATCGTAAGAAGAAATTCCCTGTAACTACTTTACTTCGTTCAATAGGTTTTGAAACAGATAAAGATATTCTTGAACTGTTTGGAATGGCCGATGAAGTATCGGCTGATAAGAAAACTTTGCAGAAGCATGAAGGCAAGCGTTTGGCTGCTCGTGTGCTTCGTAGTTGGGTGGAAGATTTTGTGGATGAGGATACAGGAGAGGTGGTAAGTATCGAGCGTAATGAAGTGGTATTGGAGCGTGATTCTATTTTGGATGAAGAAGCCATCGAGCTGATAGCTGAGATGAAAGTGAAGAGCGTATTCATTCAGAAAGAAGAAGTGAGTGGTGATTATGCGATCATCTATAATACCTTAAATAAAGATACTTCCAACAGTGAACTGGAGGCAGTAAAACATATCTATCGTCAGTTGCGTGGTGCGGATGCTCCGGATAACGAAACGGCAAGAGGAATCATTGATAAATTATTCTTCAGTGACAAACGTTATGATTTAGGTGAAGTAGGTCGTTATAAGATCAACCGCAAACTGGATCTGAGCTTCCCGCTGGATAAAAAAGTATTGACAAAAGATGACATTATTGCCATCATTAAATATCTGGTTAAATTAACCAATGCTAAAGAAGAGATCGATGATATCGATCACTTAAGCAACCGTCGTGTTCGTACGGTAGGAGAGCAATTATATGCGCAGTTCGGCGTGGGCTTGGCTCGTATGGCTCGTACCATCCGCGAACGTATGAACGTACGCGATAATGAAGTATTCACTCCAGTGGATCTGATCAATGCAAGAACGCTTTCTTCCGTGATCAATTCATTTTTCGGGACTTCTCAACTTTCTCAATTCCTCGATCAAACCAATCCACTTTCTGAAATCACGCACAAGCGTCGTATTTCTGCCTTAGGTCCAGGGGGGTTGAGTCGTGATCGTGCCGGTTTCGAGGTGCGTGACGTTCACTATTCGCACTATGGTCGTCTTTGTACCATCGAAACACCGGAAGGTCCGAACATCGGTCTAATCTCTACACTTTGCGTACATGCCAAAGTAAATGATATGGGCTTTATCGAAACGCCTTACCGCAAGGTAGTAGATGGTAAAGTAGATATGAAGAAACTGACTTATTTAAGTGCCGAAGAGGAAGATACAGCAAAGATCGCTCAGGTAAATATTGAAGTGGATGAGAAAGGTATTATCACTGAAGATAAAGTAAGATCCCGTGAAAGCGGTGACTTCCCGATCCTCGAAAGAAGTGATGTGGAATACATGGACGTAGCACCCAATCAGATCGTTGGTCTGAGTGCTTCTCTGATTCCATTCCTCGAGCATGACGATGCGAATCGCGCCCTGATGGGATCAAACATGCAACGTCAGGCTGTTCCATTGTTAAGACCTGAAGTACCTATCGTAGGTACCGGTCTGGAAGCGATGGCTGCAAAAGATTCTCGTATTCAGCTGACATCAGAAGGAAATGGTGTTGTTGAATATGTAGATGCAAACGAGATCCATGTTCGTTATAAAAGAAATGATGAGCAAAAATTGGTAAGCTTTGAAGAAGATCTGAGAGTATATAAACTCACTAAATTCATCAAAACAAACCAAAGTACTTGTATCAACCTGAAGCCTTGTGTAGCGAAAGGGCAGGCGGTAAAAGATGGCGATTTCTTAACAGAAGGATATGCTACTAAAGATGGTGAACTTTCACTGGGAAGAAACCTGAAAGTTGCCTTCATGCCCTGGAAAGGATACAATTTTGAAGATGCGATTGTAATAAGTGAGAAGATCGTTCGGGAAGATTTATTTACTTCTATTCATATTGAAGAATTTGAACTGGAAGTTCGTGATACAAAACTGGGTGAAGAAGAACTGACTCCAGACATTCCTAATGTTAGTGAAGAGGCAACCAAGGATTTGGATCCCAATGGTATCATCCGTATCGGTGCTTCTATTAAAGAAGGAGATATTCTGATCGGTAAAATCACACCTAAAGGAGAAAGTGATCCTACTCCTGAAGAAAAACTTTTACGTGCCATCTTTGGTGATAAAGCAGGCGATGCAAAAGATGCTTCTTTGAAAGCACCAAGTGGAACGGAAGGAGTCGTGATCGACAAGAAGTTATTCCAACGTGCCAAAAAAGATAAGAACGCTAAGATCCGCGAGAAGGCATTGCTGGAAAAAACTGAAAAAGTTCACGAAAAGAATATCAATGATCTGTTGGAAGTACTCATACTGAAATTACAAACCCTGTTGAAAGACAAAACTTCTGCAGGCGTGAGCAATAATTTTGGTGAAGTACAAATTGGTAAAGGATCTAAGTTTAATGCTAAAAACTTGGCTGCAATCGATTTTCTGAATGTGAATCCTTTAGGCTGGACAGGAGATGCGCATACCGATGAGCTGATCAATCAGTTGTTGCACAATTACAACATCAAGTATAACGAAGAACTCGGTCGTTACAAACGTGAGAAATTCAATATTTCAATCGGTGACGAATTGCCTGCAGGTGTGTTGAAACTTGCCAAAGTATATCTGGCTGTTAAACGTAAATTGAAAGTGGGTGATAAGATGGCAGGTCGCCATGGTAATAAAGGGATCGTTGCTAAGATTGTACGCGCAGAAGATATGCCTTTCCTCGAGGATGGAACACCGGTGGATATTGTATTGAACCCGCTCGGGGTACCTTCTCGTATGAATCTCGGTCAGATTTATGAGACTGTATTAGGTTGGGCAGGTAAGGAGTTAGGAGTGAAATTTGCAACGCCCATCTTTGATGGAGCGACTGTAGAGGAAATTGCAGGTCATATTGGTGAAGCAAAACTTCCTACTTTCGGACATACTTATCTCTATGACGGCGAAACTGGTGAGCGTTTCCATCAGAAAGCAACGGTAGGTATCATTTATATGATCAAGTTGCACCACATGGTGGATGATAAAATGCATGCCCGTTCAATCGGACCATACAGCTTAATCACACAACAACCATTGGGAGGTAAAGCTCAGTTCGGTGGACAGCGTTTCGGTGAGATGGAAGTGTGGGCACTGGAAGCCTACGGTGCATCGAATATTCTTCAGGAATTATTGACACTGAAATCGGATGACATTAATGGTCGTGCGAAAACATACGAGTCAATTGTAAAAGGAGATAATGTTCCAAGAGCCGGCGTTCCTGAATCATTCAATGTATTGGTTCATGAATTAAGAGGATTGGGCTTAGATCTGAAATTTGAAGAATAATCATTTGCTCTAACAGACAAACAACATTCAAATCACTCAAAAAATAACATTATAATATGGCATTCAGAAAAGAGAATCGTCAGCGGTCCAATTTCTCAAAGATCAAGATCGGTCTGGCATCTCCCGACTCCATTCTGGAGCGTAGTTTTGGAGAAGTATTAAAACCCGAAACCATCAACTATCGTACATATAAACCTGAAAGAGATGGTTTATTCTGCGAAAAGATATTCGGGCCTGTAAAAGATTACGAATGTGCCTGCGGTAAGTATAAAAGAATTCGCTATAAAGGTATCGTCTGCGATCGCTGCGGTGTTGAGGTAACAGAGAAAAAAGTTCGTCGTGAACGCATGGGGCATATTAAACTGGTGGTTCCCGTAGTGCATATTTGGTATTTTAAATCTTTGCCCAATAAGATCGGTTATCTTTTGGGGATGAGTTCCAAAAAACTGGAGACCATTGTTTATTATGAGCGTTATGTAGTGATACAGGGTGGTATCAAAGAAAATCTGAAAACGGGCGATTTGCTTACAGAAGAAGAGTATCTGGATATCCTGGATGCCATTCCAAAGGAAAATCAGTATCTGCCTGACGAGGATCCACAAAAGTTCATTGCTAAGATGGGAGCTGAAGCGGTGCATGATTTATTGGCACGCATCGATCTGGATCAATTAAGTTACGATCTGAGAAATGCAGCTGCGACTGAAACTTCACAGCAAAGAAAAGCCGATGCATTGAAGCGTTTGAGTGTTGTTGAATCTTTCCGTGATGCCAATTTAGAAACTACCAACCGTCCTGAGTGGATGGTAATGCAATATATTCCTGTGATTCCACCGGAACTTCGCCCACTGGTTCCTTTGGATGGTGGTCGTTTTGCATCTTCTGATCTGAATGATTTGTATCGTCGCGTAATCATCCGTAATAATCGTTTGAAGCGTTTGTTAGAAATCAAAGCCCCTGAGGTGATTCTTCGTAATGAAAAAAGGATGCTTCAAGAAGCGATCGATAGTTTATTTGACAACTCACGTAAATCTAATGCAGTTAAAGCGGAAGGTGGACGTGCACTGAAATCATTGAGTGATGTATTGAAAGGTAAACAAGGTCGTTTCCGTCAGAACTTGTTAGGTAAGCGTGTTGACTATTCTGGTCGTTCGGTTATCGTGGTAGG
>CAZZJD010000129.1:0-5354 GCA_964654305.1 uncultured Chitinophagaceae bacterium | reverse complement strand
TCTTGCTAACTCTTTCACCGTTACAATGCCCGCTACACCTACTAACGGTAATACTTTGATAGCAGTTATTGCCACAAGAAATACCGGAGCGAATACGGTTTCAAGTATAAGCCAAACCGGTACTACCTGGACAAGAGCTACTCAATCTACAAATTCAAATGGTGCTTCCAATACTACGAGCGGAATCACAACTGAAATCTGGTATGCGCAGGCGCGTTCTACCAGTAATGCATCTGTAACTATTACCTTGAATGCTTCAGTTTCGACGAGGGTATCAGCAGTGGTGATGGAGTATTCCGGTATACTTGCCCTGAATCCGCTGGATGTCGAAAATGGCAATACAGGAAGTTCAACCTCTGCCTCAACCAGCTCTATTACGACCTCTCAAGCAAATGAATTATTGATTGCAGCAATCGGATATCAGAATAGTGGAACAACTATTACTTCTATATCCAACTCATTTGGTTCAGTAACTTCTGCAACGACTACTTCTTCTTCCGCTAATAATGCTGTTATATCTGCATTTGAAAGAATTGTGTCTTCAACTGGCACCTACTCAACTGTTGCTACGTTAGATAATTCCAGATCTTGGGCTGCTTCCATCGCTTCGTTCAAAGCTTCTATTCCTTCCGGTAATGCCTTTGCTTTAGGCGGTGCAGCGGCAGGTAACTATACCTTAACGGGTATGACCGGTACGATGACGGTGACGCAAAAAGCACTGAGCATAACGGCTCCATCCGTTGCATCTAAAGAATACGACGGTATGGCTACATCCGGTACAGTTACAGTAGGTACATTGTCCGGTGTGGTAAGTCCCGAAACACTGGGCGTAACAGCTACAGGTACTTATGCCGATGCCAATGTTGGTACAGGTAAAACAGCAACTATCGTATATACATTATCAGATGGTACGAACGGTGGTAAAGCAACGAACTATTCACTGGCTAATGGTTCTGCTACGGGTAATATTACTGCCAAAGCATTGACCATTACAGCCAACGACCAAACAAAATGTCAGGGCAGTACCTTCAATTTTGCCGGTACTGAATTTACCAGCAGCGGATTGGTGAGCGGCCAATCAATAAGCGGTGTAACATTCGCCAGTGCCGGTGCAGCACCCGGTGCGTCAACAGGTACATCCAGCATTGTGCCATCTCAGGCTACGGGTGCAACGATTACGAACTATAATATATCTTACTTCGACGGAACGATGACGGTCCTTCCAAGCACACCGGCAACGGTATCGATCGTATCCAGCGATGCTGATAATACAATTTGTCCGGGTACCAGCGTCACCTTTACAGCAACGCCGGTGAACGGAGGAGCTTCTCCTTCTTATCAGTGGAAACTGAATGGTGCCAATGTGGGTACCAATAGTACCACTTATACAACTTCATCTCTCGCAAATGGCGATCAGGTAATGGTGGTGATGTCTTATGCGGCAACAGCTTGTCTGGGTGCTTCAACGGCCAATTCAAATGCCATCACTACAACCGTTAATCCGAACCCCACGGACTTTACTGTAACCGGAGGTGGCGGATTCTGTGCGGGTGGTTCAGGAACAAGTATTCAGCTGAGTGGTTCTCAGTCAGGAGTATCATACCAGCTGGTACGCGGTGGTTCTACCAATGTCGGATCACCTGTATCCGGTACCGGAACTTCCATCAACTTCGGTGCGCAAACAACAGCCGGTACTTACACGGTGGTTGCTACAAACAGTACAACATCCTGTACGAATAATATGACAGGTTCGGTTACAATCACTGTTAATCCGATTCCTTCCGCACCCGGTATTGGCACCATCACACAGCCTACTTGTACAGTGCCCACTGGAAGTATTCAGTTAACAGGGTTACCTGCAACGGGTACATGGACAGTCACAAGAAATCCGGGCGGCGTTACTACGACAGGTACAGGAACATCAGCAACATTTAATTCACTGCCCGATGCCACTTCGTATACATTTACTGTTACTACAGAGGAAGGCTGTCAGTCGGCTGTTTCAGCCACTGCTACGCTGAATGCACGTCCGGCTATCCCGGATGCACCATTAGGTACAGATGCTTCCCGTTGCGGTGCAGGTACGATCAATCTGTTTGCAAACCCGATCGGGTCAAATCAGACTATAGATTGGTACGCAACAGCCAGTGGAGGAACAGCATTGTTATCCGGTAACACCCAGTTCACAACTCCCAGTCTTTCCGTGACCACCACATATTACGCTCAAGCACGCTTTACAACAACGGGTTGTGTGTCTGCTAGCAGAACGGCAGTAGTGGCCACAATTAGCGCTACTCCTACCATTACGGCATCATCCACTGCAACCGGTGTGGCTTATGGTGTTTCAAGTACTTCACTGAACTATTCTGCTACAAGCGGCAGTCCGACTCTATATAGCATTACATGGAATAGTACACCTACGAATAACTTTGTGGCTGTTTCAGATGCTACGCTTACCGCGAGTCCGATCAGTATCTCTATTCCTACCAGCACTGCTGTAGGTACATATACAGGAACACTTACCGTAAAAACGATAGACGGATGTATCAGTTCATCTTCAACTTTCACACTTGCTATTTCAGCAGTTCCGTTGACTATCACCGGCATTACGGCCAACAACAAGGTCTATGATGGAACGACAACAGCTACAGTATCGGGTTCTGTGGCTTATTCCGGATTGCAGTATGGCGAATCATTTGTTGTAGCAGGTACACCTGTTATGAATTTCAACACGGCTGCTGTTGGCAATAACAAACCGATTACGGTTACCGGTTATTCAGCTCCCAGCAGCAACTATACGCTGACGCAGCCTTCCTTTACAGCTAATATCACAGCGGCGCCGCTGACCATCAGCATTGATGAAGCGTATAAGGCATTCAATACCACTCTTGCTTCACCGGTTACCGGAGTAGTTGACTTTACAGCAGACGGACTTGTAGAAGGAGAAACTATCGGCAGCATAACAATCACTTATGGTACAGGTGCAGCATCCAGCGCTGCCATAGGTACTTATACGAATACGGCTGTACCAAGTGCTGCGACCGGAGGAACTTTTACCGCTTCCAATTATTCCATCACCTATGTGCCAAACAATATTGTGGTGGGTAATTATAAATTTGCCTGGATAACCGGCAACTGGAATGCTGCCAATATGTGGTCTTCCTCATCATCCAGCTATGTGGCTACTTCAGCACCTGCTTCAACGGATATTGTACAGATCAGAAGACAGAATACTGTCACTGTGAATGTAACAAATGCAGTATGCGGAAGGATTGAGCTTGGCGGAACAGGTGCCAATACAGAAGGCTTCCTCACATTCGCATCAACCGGCAGTCCGAAACTGACTGTATCCGGCCAGGTAGTGATTGGTGGATTCGGAAGCACGAATAACAACAGACGCGGAGAAGTTGTTCTTGTGAGTGGTGCAACGCTCGAAGCTGAAGATATTGTTCTTACAAGGTCGACGGTAGGTAGTGATAATCCGGGTGTGCTGAGTATGGCAACCGGAGGAACACTGATTGCTAACACAATTACTGTAGGACAAGGTGCGGCAACATGGACACCCGGTACAGGTACGGTCATACTGGCGAATAGTAATAATCTGACCTTACCTTCATCCGTATTCACCTCTTTCAATAATCTGACCATCAATGCCGGTAAGCAGGTGACCAGTGGGGTGAGCTTTAGTGTGGCTGGCACCATGACCGTTAATGGAATATTCACACCGGGTGCTACGACACATGTAGTAAGTGGTGCTTCAGGTACTCTTACTGGAAGTGGTGAAATAGATGTTACACTGGTGAGTGCAACAGCGCTTACATCTCAGTTTAGCATCAATACCAGAACGCTTTCTAATATGACGGTTGAATACAGAGGAGCAGGGAATCAAAGTATGGCAGGTATAACTTATGGTAATCTGCAAACAGCCGGCAGCGGAACCAAAACGTTGCTGGGTACAACCACTGTGAACGGCAATCTGAATATTGGTGTAGCCACTACATTGAATGGTGGCGGACAAAACCTGAGTGTTAGAGGAGACTGGATCAATTCCGGAACGTTTACACATGGTTCAGGTACGGTTACTTTCAGCGGTACAGGTACACAGACATTGACCGGTAACAGTAATTTCAACAACTTTACCGTTACCAATACTGCTTCGAACATTTCACTGGGTGCCAGCTATGGACTGGGTGTGGAAGGAACATTCACGCCAAACGGAACATCGTTTGGAAGTATGACCGGGTCTACCATCAACTTCAACGGTGCCAGTGGACAAACGATCCCTGCATTCAATTTTGTTAATCTGACGATTAGCGGGGGTGGTACTAAGACCTTATCCGGTGCGGTGACGGTAAGCAATGTGATGTCACTTACAAGTGGTGATGTTACATTGGGTAACAACAATCTTACCCTGAGCAGTGCCAATGGGTTGAGCGGAGGAAGTGCATCCAGTCATATCATCACCAATGGTACCGGTTTGTTCAGACGTACGATTGGCGGTGCAGCGGCTTATCTCTTCCCGATGGGATCAGCAACAGATTATAATCCTGTTACCTATACATGGAGCAGTGCGCCCGGTATCACACAACTGGATGCATCTTATATAACAGCTGCTGCATCGATCGGGTCCGGTCTGCCTACGGTGGTATTTGGTTGTACCTTGGCTTCTGAGATTCTGAATAATGGGTACTGGTCATTTACGCCTACAGGTACTTTGTCTAACAATCCTTCTGTAACGGTTAGTCGTTTGGGTCATACCAATGCCGGCTTGCGTTTCAGCTCACATGGTATAGTAAGAAGAGCCAATACTTCTGCAGACTGGGAAGTGGCAGGTGTATGGGTGGATAATGGAAATTCATTGGTATCGCCGGCCAATACAGGTAGTGTGACATTGACGCAGTCCGACTTATCCGCCTTTGGAGAGATTGCTGTGGCAAAAGGAACCGGTACCGGGAATGCATTTGGGCTGTGGACCGGTGCTTCGAATGGTAATGCTGAAAATTCGGCCAACTGGGGTTGCGGTACTGTGCCAAGCTATACGGTTGATGTAGTAATCCCTAGGAATACGACTTATCAGCCAACTATCTTTAATACGGATTTACAGGCGAAGAGTGTGACCATCAATTCAGGAGCTACGGTTCGTATTACTGGTCCAAGAACACTTTCTATTGCAGCAGATGGGTACTTTACTAACAATGGTACATTTAACTCAGGCAACCAAAGTACAGTTTCTTTTGAAGGTGCAGGATCTGTGAGCGGTCAGTCTGCCAGCACATTCAACAACCTTACGCTTAATGGAGCAACCACCTTAACAACGGTGCCCACCATCAATGGAAATCTTTTGATGAATACAG
>CAZZJD010000128.1:0-5361 GCA_964654305.1 uncultured Chitinophagaceae bacterium | reverse complement strand
GGCATCATCACCTAAAAGATCACGAAATACCTGCTCTGTAAGATAAGGTTTACAGAAACGCTGATAATCAAACCAGATCCCTTTTTGACCAAATTCACTCACATGTACAGGTATAGCAGGTACAAAATATCCTAAAATACCTTCCACAGCATGCATGGGAATACTCCAAATTCTAAAGAAGCCAAGGATATGATCAATACGAAACGCATCGAAATAATGACTCATCTGCTCAAAACGACGTTTCCACCAACCAAACCCATCCTCTGCCATACGCTGCCAATTGTAAGTAGGGAATCCCCAGTTCTGTCCTTTGATCGCAAAATCATCCGGTGGCGCACCGGCTTGCATATCCATATTATATAGTTCCGGCTCCATCCATGCGTCGCAACTGTTACGGTAGATACCAATCGGAATATCACCTTTGATGATGATACCTTGCTCATGTGCATAAGCAGTAGCTGCTTTTAATTGTACATGAAGATGATATTGTACGAAATAAAATATAGCAATCTCGTCATACTGTTTTTTGGATGGGGCACATAATTTAGCAACCTCATCCTCATTATATACATTATACTTCTTCCATTGACTAAAATCCGGTGTTCCGTTCAGATCACGCAGATAACTGAAAGCCGCATAAGGTACTAGCCAGCGAATATTTGTATTAAAAAATTCGATGAATGCAGGATCCGTATGAAAAGATTTTTTTTGCTCAGCATATAATCTTTTCAGTGCATCCCACTTCAGCTTCATTACTTCCTCATAATCCACCACATCTAATGCATTGAGTGCTTTTTGCTTTTTAGAAAGTGATTTCACCACGGGGTGCGACTTACTCCCGGCAATAGCAGCAATGTTGACATACATCGGATGCAAGGCAAATGCTGAAATAGCTGCATAAGGATAGGAATCTGTCCAACTATGATTGGCTGTAGTATCGTTAACCGGCAGCAACTGAATCAATTTCAACTGAACCTTTTTAGCCCAGTCTGCAAGCATGATGATATCGGTAAATTCACCTACACCCAAACTATTTTCTGTACGAAGACTGAATACGGGTATGGCTAAACCTGCCGCCCTCCAAGTATCGTTGGGAAGATGTGCAAAGCCGTCATGTATAAGCGTGATCTTCTTTTTACCGATACCATCATATAGCATTCGATTATTGCCGTCTTCATATCGAACGATTTGATCCGTCTCCGTATCATACACCCCATATTTATACGCAATAGGGAAACTTTCTTTTGCCAATGCGATTGAAGCTGTCCACCAGTTGCCCTCTCTGTGCATGAGCACCGGCGACTCCTTCCCCCAGTTGCCTAAAGCATCATTGCTGCCACAGAGGCATAACGCTTGTTTTTCAGAAAGCAAAGGTGCTTTTACTTTAAATATATGAGAGGTTGATTTTGAATGCTTAACAACACTCAACTCTCTTTTGGGTAATAATACCTCTGTAAAGGGCTGAGTAAAGAACACATTATCATACTCTCCAGCATGATTCCAGGTATCCATAACCGTTAGTTCATCAATAGCTAGTTTTTTCAATTCTAGGATTCGGTCATTACCCCATTCTGACACCTCCCCTTCAATTGTTCTTAATTGATAATAATATTGAACAGATGGAACTTCGCTTGAATCGACATCAAGCGTTAAGCTCCAGTAATCATCATTCAGGTATTGCATCGGAACAGCAGCGTCCTTATCAAAATTGCCCAGTGCTTTGCAATTACCGGTTACAAATAGCGCCTGCCCGTAGTTCGTGTGAAATCTTAGATAAAAATGAATCTTCATGCGTAATTGATTGTTGCTATTTTAAAAGAATCGATATTAAATCATTAATTACTATTACAAGACGGCAAATTACTTAAAAAACAGAGGAATTAAAGCGTCTGTCAAGCTTTTGTCATTTTTTAAAAGCTCATTCTTTCCTACCTTTCCAATTCAATTATTTTCTATTGTCCAGCTCCGGATCATCTGCCCCATTTGTCTATTCCACAGGCAACGCTGTTGCATTAATTGCAGGGGGTGCCCCCTACTTTCAAAAAGTAGCAGATATGATAGAAAAGGCAAATGAAGTCATACATCTACAAACCTATATCTATGATTCTGATGAAACGGGCTGGATGGTAGGCAATGCCCTATGCAAAGCATCAGAAAGAGGAGTAAAAGTATATATGTTCTTGGACGGTTATTCCTCCAAAGATCTGAGTGAGGAATTTAAAAACCAGTTAATAGAAAAAGGAATTCAGTTAAGATGGTTTGAACCTTTACTAAAAAGTAAAAATTTTTATGTAGGGCGAAGATTGCATCATAAAGTACTTGTTATTGATGGGAAAGAAGCCTTAGTGGGAGGTATTAATATCAGCAATCGCTATAATGACCTGCCCGATCAGCCTGCTTGGCTCGACTGGGCAATTTGGGTAAAAGGAAATGCAGCCATACAATTAGAGCGCCTATGTATTCAGATGTGGAACAGAGCATTATTCAGACGCTCACACATGCTCGCATTCAAGGAGAGAATATTGAGTACGCAAATAGATGAACCTTGTTTCGTAAGAGTTCGGCGTAACGACTGGGTAGCTGGAAAGATTGAAATTACACGTAGCTATCTGGAAATGTTGCACCGCGCTCAAAATGAAATCATCATCATGTCGAGCTATTTATTACCCGGCAGAATAATCCGTATGGCTTTATCCAAAGCCATGAAAAGAGGCGTTAAAATTAAATTGATTGTTTCCGGCATTTCTGATGTTGACATAGCTAAAGCTGCAGAAAAATACTGGTATCCTTGGTTACTCAGAAACAAGATCCGAATTTATGAATATCAAAAACGTGTTCTGCATGGGAAATTATCAGCATATGATCAGAAATGGGTAACCGTTGGGTCATACAATGTAAATGATATCAGCGCTTATGCCAGCATTGAATTAAACCTGGATGTGTTAGATGAATCTTTTGCCGCGCAAACTACTGCTGAACTCAACCGAATTATTCAAGAAGAATGCAATGAAATCACTACCGATAAATACAATAGAAAGACTAATATTTTCGCACGATTTTGGTACTGGTTAAGTTACGAGATATACAGGCTGATTGTGTATCTTTTTACTTTTTACTTCCGGCAATCAGAAAAAGAATGAGATACTTATATCACGAAAAGGCGCCAAGAGCGTCATGTTGAGCGTAAGCGAAACATCTCATAATTCGTGGCATTCTCAAAAAGGAGATCCTTCGCTTACGCTCAGGATGACGCTTCGTTAGTTTCTTTGTAGCAATGACAAAGAAAGTGAGAGTTAATACCAAATTTAAAATTACTGACGATTTATAAAAAATGATTAAGGGGCAGCTGAAACATTTACATCTTTTAAATTACAATTACAATCGGTTATGATTGTCGCATTATAAACTGTTCCTGCATGTTTAGCGTCTATAAATGAAATACCAAATTTCCCATTATTAAGATATTCCTCACCTAAAATAGTCTTCCCAGAATTACTAAAATTTTCTCTTATTTCAGAAATACAATTTTTATTTCCTATACAATCTTTTGAGTTCATAGGAAGAGCCTCCTCCTTAAAAGTGGGAAACAAGGGACGTGCAATCGCTTCTCTGAACGGCCAGGGTACACCGGCGATAATAAGCAAGAATGCTATTGCCAATAAAATAAGGGTTGGGTTATATTGTAATAGCTTAGCTTTTCTTCTGGCAATCGTAATTAATACAATAGAAAGAAACATCACACTGATATGCTCAACCACCCAAAAACGAGCCATAGGATCTTTCATAACATTTGCCATGCCTCCCACTCTTTCAATCATCTTAAATCCTGCCACCTCGCTGGTGAAATACTGAAACAATCCCAGCAATAAAGTAATATGAGCAGATATCATCAGAAATAAGGATGTTTTTTTCAAGCCTTCTTTCTTTGTAAAAGCCTGAAAAATAGAAACAACTAATAAAATCAATATTACCCAGCGCAATAAATTATGTAAATGAACAAGTCCTGTACTCATAATAAAATTTTGACCAAAGTTATATGAAGAAGAGAACTAATGACGTTTTGATAATGTTTTTCTTTACCGAATGGACTTAATTTTACACAATGAACTGGAGAAATATTTTTATACCCCTGTTTGCCTTAATGTATTCGTGTGGTAGCAAACCCAACAATCAGCAAAAAGAGGCAGGAGAAAATTTAGGGATCAATAATTTTTCTATTGACTCCTCCATGAGCGATAGCGCACGCCTCATTAAAATTGAGACACTGATTGAAAAACAACAATTCAACGAGGCTATTTCGCATATAGATTACCTTTTAAATTCAAATCCTGATAACCCCGCATGGCTTTTTATAAAGGCAGATGCACTGGAAAGAAAAAGAGATACCATTTCAGCGCTTTCTCTTTATCTGAAAGCCGACAGTGTTGCGGGTAAATTTCCGCAGGCAAGAATGGCAATATTGAATATTTATGCAGAAACCCAAAACCCACAAACGCTGCCTTATTCAAAATTGCTGCTGGATGATCCGGCCTCAGAAAAGATACAATCTGACATACTTATGATGCAGGGCATTTATTATAGCAAGACTGGCAAGTGGAATATGGCAGAAGCCATTTATTCAAAAATCATAAAACAGAATTACACCTTTTTACAAGCCTATATTGAGAAAGGATTATTGTATTACGATCGACAAGATTACAAAAAGGCCCTTGACATATTTGCCCTATCCACTGAAGTAAAAAATGATTTTGCAGACGGATACTTCTGGATGGGCAAGACATATCATAAACTGAATCAAAAAGAAATGGCCATTCTGAATTTCAAAAAATCACTGGCGCTGGATCCTTCCATTCAGGAAGCCCGGGAAGAATTAAAAACTTTGGGGGCAATTCAATAATTTTACGGCAACTCATATTTTTATACAATGCCCATAATTGCTCCTTCGTTACTTTCAGCCGACTTCTTAAAACTTCAGCAGGAATGTGATATGCTGAACCAAAGCCAGGCCGACTGGTATCATCTGGATGTAATGGACGGTGTATTTGTGCCGAATATCAGCTTTGGACCAATGCTTATTGAATTTTTCAGAAAAGCAACAACCAAAGTATGTGATGTTCATTTGATGATTCAGCAACCCGAAAGATATGTAGAAGCTTTTCACAAAGCCGGTGCGGATATCCTGACTGTACATTTAGAGGCCTCTACCCATCTGCACCGAACCATACAACATATCAAACAGCTTGGCATGCAGGCGGGTGTAGCGATCAATCCACACACGCCGGTTGAAACATTGAAAGACATATTATGTGATATTGATCTGGTGTGTCTAATGAGTGTAAATCCAGGCTTTGGCGGACAAAA
>CAZZJD010000127.1:0-5423 GCA_964654305.1 uncultured Chitinophagaceae bacterium | reverse complement strand
TAGGAAATTGTTTTTCTTTTGCTTTAAAAGCAGCTACAGGAATACTATCAGTAATCCCAAGGATTTCAAATCCGTCTGGCAGATTTAATATGCTGTCACCGTGACTCATCCACACTTGTCCGGAAGTACTGAGTTTATTGAAAATTATATCATTATTTTTCAGATGAAGGATGGCTCGGCCATATTCTCGTTTATCTGATTTCTCAACTCGTCCACCAAACTTTTTAGCGGTCAATTGAGCGCCATAACAAATACCCAAAACGGGATATTTTTGGATGATTGACGCCAGGTCAATATCAGGTGCATTTTCATCATTTACAGAAAATGGACTTCCGGAAAGGATAATACCTTTAATTTCTCCGTTATCTTGAATGGTTTGATGATATGGGATGATTTCACAGTAAACATTACATTCTCTTACTTTTCTTGCTATCAGCTGAGTGTATTGCGACCCGAAATCGAGGATCAAAATCTTCTCTGTCATAAGCAGCGAAGTTAATAAAAAACCCATGAAGGGATATCTTTTCAGGTTTTGCCTACCTGTAGGATTGGGTAAAAGCAAATTTTGCGAATAGAAGAGAGCCAATACAAAATAGAATGCTTAGTCTGGTTCCTTGCATAAAAGATTAAGTTAAGGCTAAATTTTAATTTTCAAGACTCAAACATACCAACCTTATTTCAATTTTTTCAATAGTCCGATAATTTGTAGATGATATATGAAAAGATGCTATTCTATTTCACAATTTTTCTAAATATGCATGTACTGCTATTTATGATCTTGATAAAGTAACTTCCGTTGCTTAATTGACTGGTGTTGATTTGAAAGTCCTTGTTATTGCTGGGGAGAATAACTTTTTTGATAATTTTCCCTTGAAGGTTCATGATTTCAATATTTGTAGATCCTGTAGGTGGTTCTTTAAAAGATAAATGCAAATTGTTGCCGATTATTGGATTAGGGAAAATTGATACTGTATTAGAATTACTTAAATAAGGCTCTATTAAAGATGTATTTAATATCAACCCTGTACAGCTCCAGATCTGAAATACCCATTCCGGTCGGTCGATGAATGGGTTACGGTTACCAAGAATAACATAAACAGAGTCATTTCTTTTTCTCTCTTTATCACTTACCGGATCCTGATTATGCCATTTGTATAATAATCTTAAATGCCAGGGGTCCAGACCGGGATATACACTACCATCTAATATGTCATTGGCATTGGAATTGGATTTCCATTGGGGTAATTGCGACTCATAGCGGACAATCATATAAAGAATTGCCCGGGCAATATCTCCCTTGTATTCATTAATAGGCTCAAATACAGTACTTGTATATCCAAAATTAGAACCGGTTCCTAATTTACTACCGTTAAGGCTAGTTTTGGATATTGTGGTTACTTCACCAAATGGGAAATTTGCTCTAAGCCCATTTACGAACCCATCTGTAGGATAGAGATGATTGAGGTCCGACATCATGGGTAGTTCACTATTAAACCAGGCCTGAGGAAAAAGATGCTCCCGATTATAACAATCTCCTTCTTTTGTGTATTGGCCGCATCTGTTTGATGCTAAAAAGGTAAATGTATAAGGATCAGACCCCGTCGGATTATCACTGTATATATCCCAAACAACATCTGCAGTATTATTGTCATTTCTTTTTTTATCAGTTCTTTCATGTGCGGCAATTACATCTGCATATAGAAAATTATTATTTGCATTGGATATAATACCTGAAAGTGCTGTTTTAAGTGCACCGCAATTGAATCCTTCGGCCGTTTTATAATAGCCGGTAGGTAAATTGCCAGTATTTGTACTGTTTGCAGTAGATTGAGTATTGCCTGAAAAATGAAACGCGATAAGGGAAATTACTATATAAAAATAGACTCGCATAATGTTTAAAAATGGAAAACCCGCTTATAGCGGGTTTATAATGATATTTAAAACTACGAATTATTTTTTTAAAGCATTCACTTTTTTAGAAAGCTTACTTTTAAGGTTGGCTGCTTTATTTTTATGGATAACCCCTCTTTTTGCTAATTTATCAATCATGGATGTCACAGTAGTTAATTTATCTGTAGCCTGACCTGCATCTGACAATGCACGAAGATCACGGATTGCATTACGGGTAGTTTTTCCGTAATAACGATTGCGCTCTCTGCGCTTTTCACTTTGACGAACATCTTTTCTTGTAGCCTTATGATTTGCCATATCAGTTTTTTTCGGAGGGCAAAGGTAGGGAAAAAATTCATTTTAACCATTTTTTTCAACTTTTTCCTGTCGATTAGCCGAAAACAGGTTCATCCGTTTTGATGCTGTTGATTTATTCTCGTGATGAAGTTAAATCTTTTTAATATTTACCTCATTTTCATCTTGCCCTTTGCCTAAAACGACCGATATTTGCACAAATTTTTTAAGCCAGTTAAGGATTGTTTTCCATGAAGGATTTTCAATACATCACATCCTCCCATCCACAATATATCGAACAATTATACCGTGATTTCGTCCAGGATCCGGCTTCGGTGGATTTGGAGATGAAAAAGTTTTTTGAAGGGTTTGATTTTGCTGTGCAGTCAGGATATCAACCCAACGGACATGTTAGTCAAGCACTTGATGCAGTTGCCGGTAATGTCGACTGGAAAAAAGAAATCGGCGCCTACCGTTTAATTCTGGGTTACAGAAACCGGGGGCATTTATTATCTACTACCAATCCTATTAGAAAGAGAAAAGACAGAGGCGCGCGTCTGGAACTTGAAAATTTCGGTCTTTCTGAAAAAGATCTGGATCAAAAGGTTTTTGCAGCTGAGTTGGTTGGGCTTAAAAACGGTACACTAAGACAATTAGTAAGTCATTTGCAAAAGTCATATACTACAAATGTTGGTATTGAGTTTAAGTACATCATAGATAAGAAAAAGGTCGACTTTTTAATTCAGGCAATGGAGCAAGATTTCCATCAGCCTTTTCCTATTGAAAAGCGGAAAAGAATTCTTGAAAAATTAAATCAGGGTGTTCTTTTTGAGAAATTTCTTCATACAAAATATATCGGCCAGAAAAGATTTTCACTGGAAGGGGGAGAGACAGCCATTGCTGCATTGGATGCGATCATAAATACTGCGGCTGACTATGGGGTTAAGGAAGTGGCTATTGGTATGGCACACAGAGGAAGATTGAATGTATTGGCAAATATCATGGGTAAAACCTATGAGCAGATTTTTAGTGAATTCGAGGGAACGGCATCATTGGATCAAACCATGGGTAGCGGCGATGTAAAATATCACATGGGATATGGCAGTGAAGTAGTAACGCCATCCCACAAAACCATCCACTTAAAACTTCTACCAAATCCTTCGCATCTGGAAGCTGTTAATCCGGTAGTGGTAGGTTTTTCAAGAGCCAAGGCAGATTTATTATGCGAAAGTAAATTTGATGATGTACTTCCTATACTTATTCATGGGGATGCTTCAATTGCTGGTCAAGGTATTGTGTATGAAGTATTGCAGATGAGTCAATTACATGGATATGAAACCGGTGGTACGCTTCATTTCGTAATTAATAATCAAATTGGTTTTACGACGGATTTTGAAGATGCCAGAAGTGCCGATTATTGTACCTCTCTTGCAGCGATGGTACAGGCGCCGGTTATGCATGTGAATGGAGATGATGCAGAAGCTGTAGTGAAATGTGTGGAAATCGCCACCCGCTACCGTCAGGAATTTAATTCGGATGTTTTTATCGATATGGTCTGCTACAGAAAGCATGGTCATAACGAGGGTGATGATCCAAAATTTACTCAACCTCAGCTATACGCACTGATCGAAAAACATCTCAATCCAAGAGAAGTATATACACAGCATTTATTGCAAAGCGGCGAATCCGATGCCAAAGAAATGGCTAAAGAAATGGAACAAAAGTTCTGGGCCGATCTGCAGGAGCGATTGGATGAAGTGAAACAAAACCCTTTATCATACACTTATCAGCAACCCGAGGTTGCTTGGAAATCTTTACGTAGAGCTACAGAGGAAGATTTTATGGTTTCTCCTGACACTTCTGTTTCATCTGAAACTTTTGAAAAGATCTTTGATGCATTAATGACATGGCCTGATGATTTTAAACCTCTGAAAAAAGTGGAAAAGATCATACAGGAAAAAGTTAAGCTATATCAACAGGAAAATAAAATCGACTGGGCTACCGGCGAACTTTTGGCTTATGGTAGTTTGATGCATGATGGGAAAGATGTACGTATGAGTGGACAGGATGTACAAAGAGGTACTTTCTCTCACAGACATGCCGTGCTGCGAGATGAAGTAACAGCCCGCCCTTATGCACGCTTAAATGGGATCGAAGGGGCAACTGGTAAATTCAGAATCTATAATTCTCTGCTCAGTGAATATGGGGTGCTTGGTTTTGAATACGGATATGCTATGGCTCATCCCGACTGTCTGGTTTTATGGGAAGCACAATTCGGAGATTTCTGTAATGGAGCACAAACGATTTTTGATCAGTTCATAGCGGCTGGTGAGCAGAAATGGAATCGCATGAACGGCATCACAATATTATTGCCGCATGGTTATGAAGGCCAGGGACCGGAGCATAGCAGTGCGAGAATGGAGCGGTTTCTTCAGCTCTGTGCTGAACTGAATATGGTGGTTACGAACATTACTATGGCAGCTAATTTCTTCCATGCACTACGCAGACAGCTTACATGGTCGTTTCGTAAACCTTTGATTAATTTTTCACCTAAGGCAAATTTGAGACATCCTGGCTCATATTCTTTAAAAGAGGAATTTTTATCAGGGGGATTTAAAGAAGTGCTTGATGATCCTGCTCAGCCGTTACCGGCAGATGTAAGAAAACTATTTTTATGTACCGGTAAAATCTATTTTGATCTTGCGGAAAGGAGAGAGAAGGAACAGAGAAAAGATGTTGCTATAATTCGTTTGGAGCAATTGTATCCCTTACCGGAACATCAGTTGAATCTGATTCGTCTTAAATATAATAAAGCTGCCTGGTTTTGGATTCAGGAAGAGCCGATGAATATGGGAGCGGCATCATATCTCAAGATGAATTTAAATGCCATCACTTTTGGAGTCATTGCTCGTCAGGCCTCTGCTTCAACCGCTACTGGCTATAACAAAGTACATCAGATGGAGCAGGCTGAATTGATTGATACGGCCTTTGGAATTAAATAATGATAGCGCTATATAAAAATACATTTTATGATTGATATTAAAGTACCGGTTGTAGGAGAATCTATCAGTGAAGTTACGCTTTTAAAATGGACGAAAGCTGATGGCTCCTGGGTCGAAAGAGATGAAGTGATTGCAGAGCTCGAAAGTGAAAAAGCGACTTTTGAAATCAACGCTGAACAGGCTGGTATATTAAAGCAAGGTGCAAAAGAAGGTGACACCATTCGCATAGGAGATGTG
>CAZZJD010000126.1:0-5426 GCA_964654305.1 uncultured Chitinophagaceae bacterium | reverse complement strand
AATAAAAGCGCGAACCCCTTTATCATAACAGCTCTGTATAAATGCATGTCCATCTCTTTGCTCGGTAATAATAGCGAAAAACAGAGAACGATCCGGATGTAAAATTTTTCGGCTATCCGTAACTAAATATTCAATGATAATATCCGATGCGCCTTCCTGTAACAAGATTCCCTGTGTACACTCAGCAATGGTATGAAGGCGGTAAGGTTTCATATTTATTCTTCAACCCGATCTTTGGGTACTCCTTCTTTTTTGTTGTAGATAGAATATAAAATAGATCCGGAAATACATCCGATAATAACAAAAAGAGAAATAATCACCTGTGATGATTTGTCAAATACAGTTGAGATCAATCCTTCGCCCAGCATTTTAATACCAATGAAAACGAGTACGATCGATATACCTTGTTGTAAATAATCAAACTTGCTGGCAGCACCTCTCAGTAAGAAGAATAGCGATCGTAAACCCAGCACAGCAAAAATATTCGAAGTGTAGATCACCAGCACATTGCGACTAATCCCCATAACGGCGGGAATGCTGTCTAAGGCGAATACAATATCAGTGGTTGCCAGCATCACTACTACTACAAATAACGAAGTATAAAGAGGTTTTCCATGCTGGCGAATCACATATTTCCCATTTCCATCATTCATTGTTATGGGGAAAAATCTTTTAAGGAAAAGATATACTTTGCTTTCTTCAGGGTTGAATTCTTCATCTTGATTGCTGGTAAACATTTTAAATCCGGTATAGATCAAAAACCCTCCAAATATGTATAGCATCCAGTGAAAACGATTAACCAGTTCAACCCCCAGTGTGATGAATACCACTCGAAAAATAATCGCAAGTAAAATTCCGATTAGCAAGGCTCTGGGGATAAAGGATTCTTTTACTTTAAAGAAGTTGAAGATGAGTACAAAAACAAAAATATTATCGATACTCAAACTCCATTCCATCAGATAGGCACTGATGTATTCAATAGAAGATGCTTTGCCTTCTTCATACCAAACAAATGCACCAAATCCAAGTCCCAGGGTAACCCAGATAAGTGTTTGAAACATCGCTTGCCTAATCGTCAATGTCGTCGATTTTTTACTCAATAAACCAAGATCCGCAATCAATGCCAGTATAATTACGATGCCGAAAACCAAATAGGTAATTTGTGTATGAGTCATGGATGTAAAGATATTCCGAATTGGAGGATTCTATGATTGATATTTTTGTTTTCTGATATAACTAAAAATCAGCCAGCCTATTGCAACCAGCAGCATGGGCAAACCTACTATCAATATCTGCCAAAACCTTTTTTCAGATTCCAGTTTTTGTTTGTTGAGCAGACGAACAGTTACTTCTTTATTGCGAAGCTGAATAATGGCACTATTGCCCGTCAGGTACTCCATTGCATTTTGCAGAAAGATCTTATTGGCAAAGGTTCTTTCCTGTGCTCTGCTGAAGCCCATAGGGAAGGGTTCTCTATTGGTATAACTGTTCAGAATAATATCTCCATCGGAAACTACAATTTGTGCAGTAGGTTTTGAGTTGGATAAGAAATCTCCGTAATATTTTTTAAAGGCGTCTTTTTGTTCACTGGATGCTCTGTTTGCATAAAGACTATTAAAATTTCCTTCCAGTAAAACAGCTGCCGGCATGTTTTTTTGTCGGTACAGATCCGGATTGCTGAAGGTTTGTAATTCTTGCAGACTGATTAAAGCGGGTGTGCTTACCGTTTTGGCATTTTCGGAAGAGTGTAAAAGAATATATTTTTTTACGCCTCTGGCTTGTACGGTATCAAGCGTATTCACAAATTGTGACAGAACGGGTTCCAGGTTTTTTGTAATTGGATGCGTGCCAGAATTTTGCAATAAAGGATAATAATTAAACGGTACATCTGCCAACTGCGGTTGTCCGCCAGCGTTACCAACGACCATTTTACTAATGTCACATTGAAGATCCTGCAGTAGATCACGATTGATTCGAACCCCATAACGAAAAAGCAGATCATCGAGTTGAAGGTTTCTGTCGTAGGCCAGTGTTTGGGCCTGTATAGCCAGGCTATCTTTTTCTGCATGCAATATATCCAGTAGCCAGAAAATTTTTCCACCATTCATTAGATATTGATCCAGCTTCATCTTGGCGCTGTCTGAAAATGGAGTGGCAGGTTTTACAATTAAGAGTGCGTTTAATTCAGCGGGAATAAAATTATTTTTATTCATGTCGAATATGCTGAAACGGTAATTGGGGTCTAGTGTTTGTACGAGATCGTAAGTCTCGGGACCCATTGGTTCTCCATTACCTACCACATATCCGATCGCAGGTTTTTCTTTTCGCTGAATTTTATCGATGGCAGCAGCAAACTGAAATTCGAGAAGGGCCTCTGCGTTGGCAATACTTTTGGCTTCATCTAGCTGCATGCGTCCACTCACAGGATCGCGGGTATATTCTGTTTTTCCGCTGAGTAGATCGATAGGGATAACACGATCTTTATATCTTACAATAGCAGCCGGGAAAATGATACGTTGCGTTTGTTCGTTTTCTTTTTGCTGTACTTGAAGGTTATAAGGCATAATGCCCAGCTTATTCAGTGAATCGCCAATGATTCTTTGTTTGAATTCCTCTTTAAAGCCCGGTCTTTGCGAGAGGATGCTATCAACGGGAGCGCCCAAATTTCTTAGACTATCAATAAAGGAGAGATAGATATTTTCTTTTTCGTCTTCTGATATCCATTCCTGAGCATTAGTGAAATGAATCAGGAGTTTATTTCCTGAATAACGCTGCATATCCTGCAGCATATCGGATGTGCTTTTTTGCAGTTGGGTAAAAACGGCAGGGAATTCACCTTTTAGTAAAACCTCTACTGTGATGGGCTCATCAATATTTTTTAGTAATGTGCGCGTAGCAGGAGAGAGGGAATATCTTTTTTCAGCCGTCAGATCCAGTACGTAAGGGAATTCATTGGCCAGCAGATTGATTAAGATGAGCAGGATCAGAAATCCCGGCCAGCGTTTGATATATTTTGAAAATGACTGCATGCGACTATTTACCGTTTTTTTTACGTGCTTCCAATCTTTTTGTGGTAATGAAAAGAAATAAGGCGGTAAGACTAATAAAATAGATCAGGTCGCGACTATCAATCACTCCTCTGGATATCGAACGGAAATGAAATTGCATACCTGTTTGCAGAAGAAGATAATCAATATTTCCTCTGAACAGGGAGATTTTGCTTAGCATTTCAGGTCCGGTATAAGCAATCAGACAAAATGAGGCACCCGAAAGAAAGGCGACAACAGGATTTTGGGTGTAGCTGCTTGCACAGAGGCTGATAGTGGCAAAGCTGCTGCATAAAAATATAAGTCCTATATATGCACCGGTTGTAGCACCCAGGTCGAGCGCGTGCTGATCTTCTGACAGCAGTTCCAGGCAGATCGGATAGATGAGGGTGGGGATGAGTGCCAGGAGGATGACGATAAGGGATGCCAGATATTTTCCGAAGATGATTGAACGGGCGGATATAGGTCGAGTGAGGAGGGTTTCCATCGTGCCGGTTCTCCATTCATCGGTGAGGAGGCGCATGGTAACCGCAGGGATAAGGATGAGGAGGATATAAGGGGAGAGGATAAAGAAATTTTCCAGACTCGCATATCCGTATTCGAGGATATTAAAACTGGAACTAAGGAAAAGAAAGAGACCGTTTAGCAGTAAAAAAATTAGAATGGCCAGATAGCCGGTAAGGTTGCTGAAAAACTGACTGATTTCTTTTTTGCAGAGGGACCACATGCAGTGCAAAAATAAAGCCTTTGAGCCACCAACCTACAACCCACAACCTACAACTTACAACTTTCCGTTTAACAACTAACATCCGTAAGCCTAAAAAAGGTTCTAAATCTTTGATTATCTGCTAAATAATTAATATTTTGCTCTCATATTAAAATCCCTTTTGAAAACAATTTTGAGAACAAGTAATTACATTAATCGATTGGGATGAAAATATCTTTTAAGATGCCATATCTGGTTTTAAGATTATTCTTTTTACTGATATTATTTTTTATATTTCTTTCGACGGATGTTTTGGGGCAGACTTTTTCCGATAACGCAACAAATTATGGGGGTAGCTGGACAAATGGATCAAATGGGGGAGCAGGATTTCAGGCTTGGGGACTTGCCAATGATGGGGCCAATGCTGGTCGTTTTATTGGCAACCCAGCCGGAGATGGAATGTCTAATTCGGGAATAGGTTCAACCTCATTTGGATTATTCGGACATTCCAGTCAGTATTCATATGCTTTAAGAAACTTTAATTCAGCCATGGCTGTTGGGGATATTTTTTCTTTTTACTGGGCGATGAACTTTGACTGTGGATCTTCCGGAAGTAAAGGATGGGAATTAAGAAGCGGAACTACAAATATTTTTGGGGTAGATAATTCAAATTCTGCCGCAATAAATTACAATGGGGTATCAACAGGAACTGTTTCATCAAATTATGGAACGACACCTATGCTTGTTACCATTCAGCGTATTAGTTGCGATCAATATTCAGTATCGATTACTAGAAGAAATACTAGCGATGGTATATTTTCTGTAACGATCTCCTCTGCACTTGCTATAGATAACATCAGAATTTATATTGGGGCGCAACAAGATGGAAATGGATTTAGAAATATGTATTTCAATGCTTTCCAGATTCAAAAACCTACTCAATACAGAAGTCGTGCGTCCGGAAACTGGGGAGATGCTTCTGTTTGGCAGATCAGTACAGACGGAGGTTCTGTCTGGTCAAATGCGGTTACAGCTCCATCGGGGACTTATGATATTATAAGTATTTTAAATGGTCATAGCATAACACTAAATGGTACAGCTACAGCAAGTAGCCTAACTATTAATAATGGGGGTACTTTTAATAATGGCACATCTCAAACCATAACTTTTCCGTGTAATGGAACGATTACAAATAATGGTGTATTTAATCGTAATACAGGCGTAGTAACATTTACAAGCACTGGTACCGTTAATGGGGCTGTGGGTTTTCACGACTTAAATATTTCTGGCGGTTTGACATTAGGTGCTGGTCTTAACCAGTCAACCATAAATGGAAGATTCACTTTGAATAATGGAGGATTCATTGCATCAGCTCCACCAAAATATGCCAATGGATCAACATTAGTTTATAATACTGGAGGTATATTTAACCGTTCAAGTGAATGGCCTTCCGGTAATACTGTAGAAACGGTTCCTCATCATGTTACGGTAGCTGCAGGAACAACTTTGAATCTGGATGTTTTAACAAGCTCCGGTAATAACTCACATTATGATTCTGAAGGCCGATCATTGCTTGGAGATCTTGATCTATATGGTACTTTAACAATGGGAGGCAATAGCGGTACAATGGCCGAAGATTTGAATGTAGGGGGAAATGTGACAATACGAAGCAC
>CAZZJD010000125.1:0-5443 GCA_964654305.1 uncultured Chitinophagaceae bacterium | reverse complement strand
CTTCGCAGAAGAAAATTTTTCTATGAATATTGTTATTACCGGGGCATCACGAGGGATAGGGAAAGCAGTAGCCGCCGCGTACGCGGCGGCGGGGCACCATCTGTATCTCTGCGCCCGCAATGAGCAAACCCTTCAGCATACCATCACTGAATTACAAAAAGTATTTCCATCAACAACAATCAAAGGCATCGCCAAAGATCTTTCCAATAAAGAAGAAACGGAATCATTCGGACAGTGGCTATTGGATCTAAAGATCCGTATCGATGTGCTTGTAAATAATGCCGGCATCTACTTGCCTGGTGGTATTCAATATGAAACAGAAGGTGTACTGGAAAAAATGATGGATATTAATCTTTACAGCGCCTATCACCTCACCAGAAAATTATTACCTGCTATTTTAGTTCAAGAGAAAATCAATGGCGCGCGCAGTCATATTTTTAATATCTGCTCTATTGCCTCCCAGCAAGCCTATCCCAACGGAGGTGCTTATGGCATCAGTAAATATGCATCATACGGTTTTAGCAAAAACCTTCGAGAAGAAATGAAAGCGTATTTTGTAAAAGTAACAGCAGTGCTACCGGGCGCTGTGTTGACGGATTCATGGGGTGATTTTGATAACAGTGACCATCGAATTATGGAAGCGAAGGATATTGCAACCATGATCTTTACTTCTTCGCAACTTTCTCCCGGTGCCTGTGTGGAAGAAATAATAATTCGTCCTCAGTTAGGGGATTTGTAAGTTAAAATCGTTTCTCGTCTTTCGTCTCTCGTTTCTCGAAAAACGAACAACGATCTACGAAAAACAAATTTTTCAGTTATTCCTAAACCGATACCCCATTCCTCGCACTGAATGGAAATGCACAGGATGCTTGCTGTCTTTCTCAAAATACTTCCTGAAGTTTAAAATGAAATTGTCGATCGTGCGTGTAGTGGGATACACCTGATAACCCCAAACGGTTTGCAGGATTTTTTCTCGGCTGATGATCTCTTCTATATTTTCAGCAAATAATCGCAACAGCATCACTTCTTTTTTGCTTAATGAGAATTCTTCTCCTCTGAAGTTGAAGGCAATGCCCGTGTTGAAATCAACCCGATTGCCTCCGAATTCATAGATATCACCAATGCGATTACCCGTTTGAAGCTTCTTATTTTTATCAATCAATTTTTCCGTTCGCAATAGTAGTTCCTCCAGATGAAAAGGTTTTGTCAAATAATCATCAGCTCCCTTTTTCAAACCGGCAATGCGATCGGAACCGGTATTTTTCGCACTCAGCATCAGTATAGGAATATCATAATTTCGGACGCGTAATGTTTCTGTAGCAGTGATGCCATCCATCTCCGGCATCATCACATCCATGATGATCAGATCATAGTGTGCTTTTTCAACAGCAGCTAGCGCTTCTACTCCATCGCTTACAGCAGTTACTTCATAGCCTTCCATTTCTAGATTTAGCGATAAGGTTTCTCGAAGGGCTTCTTCATCTTCTACCAATAATATGACGGCTTTTTTAAGAGGCATATACAGGTAATTGAATGACAAAAATACTGCCGGTTGGCTGATGGTCGTAAACCATAATATGACCTTTGTGTTTTTGGATGATCTTCTGCGTGAGATACAGACCCAGCCCCGTACCTTTTGTCTTACGGGTATTTTCATTCCCCAACCGGTAAAACTTTTGAAAGATCTTATTTTTTTCTTTATCAGGAATACCTGCCCCGTTATCAATGATCCTGATAATAGATTGGGTATTGTCTTTTTTAAGCATCAACTCAATCGGACTGTCTTTAGGAGAATATTTAATTGCATTATCCAGCAGATTGCTGATGGCAATCTGAATCATACGTTCGTCGCCCGCAATTTGGATCCTCTCTTGAATGTTTGCTGAAATGGTTCGATTAGGGAAACGATGTCGGTATTCATCTAATGTTTTTTCCGTTATTTCCGATAACGAAAAAACCGCCTCATGCTGAATAAAATCTTTTTCTTCCAGCTGAGATGCCAGCAAAATATTATTAGTAAGGATATCCAGCCTTCCTGTTTCTGAAAGGGCATTATCAATTAACTTATGCTGTTGCGATATTTCAAGCTGGCGGTGCTTTAGGGTTTCCAGACTCAATCTTGTAGTAGCAATAGGGGTTTTGAGTTCGTGCGTTACGGCCATCATGAAATTTCTTTGCATGTTGGCAAGCGAAATTTGGCGGCGAAAAGATCGGTAAACAATGATCGCCCCGATAATGATCAGTAAAAGAAAGGTGATGCCTTCGCTCAGATATTTGGTGCTGTTTCTTTGCCTTTCACGAATAATAGCCTTGGTGATCAGCTGGTATTGAGGATGATGGGGGTCTGCTCTTTCAAGTTTCAGACCACTCATTTCAATATTTTGTTTTTCAAGAGAGATAAACCACCAAATTAGTGCGGCGACTACATAGGTAAAGAGAACCCAAAACCAGAAGGAAAAATTTCTGAACCGTATGAAGCGTAATAGTCCGCTCATGTTAAGAGGTCTTTTCAATGCGGATGCCGGCATTCATGATATGCAGCAGCGGATCATCACGCATAATTTGATTAAGTCGAATAGAATAGGTACCCTTTTTCTTAAACTGTATGTTGCGCAGAAGCGGATACCTTATTTCCCAGATATCTCCATAGCCGGTACCGTACCATTTGCCATCAGGTTGTTGCAGCGTAAACTCAAATCTTTCTGTTTGAAAACTACTGTCGCCCGGTTGTAAGGTTGAAATATTCAGCCAAATGTTTTTGTAAGCATACGCATCTGTATGTCTAAGTACTACAAAAACATTATGAGTAGAAATGGTATCAGAAATGTCAAAACTAAATTCGGGCTGGAAAGCATAGCTCCACTGCTGCTTTGGGATTTCCATATTTTTTTCAAACCGGTTTATGTTCATGCAGCCGGCAGAAATAAGGATACAATAAAGAGGAATAATTAACCGTTTCAAAAAAATGAATTTGAGGATAAAGATATTAAAAGATCAGCCGATCTATAAAACATTCAGTATCTGCTCTTTTGCTTTTTCAAGTTCGTCTTTCATCAAAACAACGAGTTTTTGAATCTCTGCATCATTGGCCTTAGCGCCTGTAGTATTGATTTCCCTTCCAATTTCCTGGAGTACAAATCCCAGCTTTTTCCCTTTAGCTTCTTCTTTTTCTTCCATGATCGAAAGGAAATAATTGCAGTGATTCTTCAGGCGTACTTGTTCTTCACTAATATCCATTTTTTCGATATAATAAATGATCTCCTGCTCAAAGCGGTTATGATCAAGGTGTTCTGCAGCAACATATTCGCTTATTTTTCTTTTCAATTCCTGATGAATTCTTTCTTGACGAAGAGGTTCCAGTACACTTACCTGCTCCTGGAGAGATTGAATTTGACGGATGCGTTGTATGAGATCATTCTTAAGAACCGCCCCTTCATTATTTCTATGCTCATTAATCGCGTGAATGGCTTTTCGCAGCAGGACTTCAAACTTCTTATATCCTTCCGGAGAAAGAGATTCTGTATTTGGAACTACCACATCCGGAAGACGAAGTAGCGCTGCCAGTACATATTCGCTTACCTGTATGTTAAGGTCTTTTGCAATTTCCTGTAATGGCTGAAAATATCCTTTCGCAATATCTTTATTGATGGTGATGGCTCCTGCGCCGGAAGTTTGTTTTAAGGAGATAGTGCACTCAATAGAACCGCGCAGTAAGTTTTCAGACAGTAAATTTCTTATGGCAAATTCTTGTGGCTTCAATAAAGGAGTGAGTTTCAGATTTAACTCATACTGTTTGCCGTTCAGTGATTTTATTTCGATCAGAAAGACTTTGTCTTCTACCGCTTCTTCCGCCCTTCCAAAACCAGTCATTGATTTAAGCATGTATTGATATTTTAAGCAATGTAACTAAATTAATTTTTTGATGCATGATTATCTTTAATAAGGAGATCTAGATTCTACTTTAGAATGAATACGATTTGAAAAACATAATTTTCATAGGGAAAATAAGTAAAATACAAAACCCGGAAGAATCCGGGTCTTAATTATGGATGAGTTAGTAAGTACTGGGAATTTTCATTCCCTTCACAATATTAAAAATTATTTTATTTATAAAGAAAAATATTTCAGTGTTTTTTATACACAATTTTTTTGTGTCTTGTGGAAAAGCGATAACATTACAAATAATCATTCATCTTTGCTTTTGATTTAGTGAAAATAAATTTCAATATAAGGATGTCAACAATCATGATATATGGACAACATTAGTATAACATGTAAAATCATTGTATTTGCTTTCACTTAATTTTTCGCATCAATAAATATATAAATCAATTCTATGCGTTTTCCTGCACCGGTTTCTGTTCGTTGGATTGCAGAACTTATCAATGCTGAATTAATGGGTAATTCAGAAGGACAAGCTACAGGGATCAATGAAATTCATAAAGTAGAACAAGGAGATCTGGTGTTTGTGGATCACCCTAAGTATTATCAAAAATGTATTCAGTCTGCTGCTGATTTTATCATCATTAATAATAAAACGGATTTTCCAGAAGGGAAAGCATTGTTGGTTTGCGATCAGCCTTTCGAAGCGTATTTAAAAATTGTAAATCATTTTCGTCCTTTTACACCATCGGTTAACATGATTTCTGACACGGCAAGTATACATCCTTCTGCCATTATCATGCCGGGTGCTTTTATAGGAAACCATGTTAAGATCGGAGCCAATACGATTATTCATCCGAACGTAACCATCTATGATTATGTTGAAATAGGGGAAAGGGTGGTTATTCATGCAGGAACAGTTATCGGTAGCGATGCCTTTTATTTCAATACCAAAAAGAACAGAGAGGTATGGTATAAAAAAATGCAAAGCTGTGGCAGGGTATTGATAGATGATGATGTGGAAATTGGCGCAGGCTGTACGATTGACAGAGGTGTTACGCATGATACTATTATAGGAGCAGGTACGAAATTTGACAATCAGGTACATATTGGACATGATAGTGTGATTGGAAGGAATTGTTTGTTTGCTGCGCAGGTAGGTGTTGCCGGCGCAGTAGACATTAAAGATGGCGTGGTGTTGTGGGGACAGGTTGGTGTGAGTAAGACATTAACAATAGAAGAGAATACGGTCATTTACGCACAAAGCGGTGTTCCCAAATCTTTGCCGGGCAATAAAGTATATTTTGGCTCTCCTGTAGAAGAGGCGGGAGATAAAATGAAAGAATTGGTTTGGGTAAAACGAATTCCCGAATTATGGGATCGTATGAAGTCTTTGGAAGATCGAGCGGAGAAAAAATAAAAGTTTATCAAGTTTGTAAAGTTCATAAAGTACAAAGCGTTGATATATATCAATTCCGATGAGCGCTTACTCCGGCCAATAGTCGTAAGGAAGCTGGTCGGCAAGATTTTTCCAGGCCCAGTACCCACTGTTGATCACTGT
>CAZZJD010000124.1:0-5464 GCA_964654305.1 uncultured Chitinophagaceae bacterium | reverse complement strand
AAAGCCAGTCCTTTTTTCCCTGCAGGAAATATTGTTTCTGCAATGAGCGTATCCATTTTATGCATAACCCTATGCACAATTTCCAGAGGATATTCTTCTTTTAATATACGTTCTGTTTTATCTAATGCAAATTTTAGATCTCTATGCGTTTCTGCTTCCATTCCAATCTTAGTTTGAATCGGCAAAATCAATGATACAGCGGGTCTGTAATGTGGTGCTTCCAGTACTTCCTTGATCTCGGGATATCCATTTGCTTTCATTGGTAATATCTTTTAGTTATTAATTAAGTGTATGGGTGCAAGCTAAAAGAAAGCAATATGACCCATACTGATGATGGTCAGTACAATTCATGTAAGTAGTCATGGTTATGTAATTTAGAAGGTGTTGGTTATAAAGTTTCTAATGTAAATAACATAGCCAGGGGTTTAAACCCCTGGCTATGATTATGCTCAAATCTTATTTTTTATAACTGACGACCATCAATCAACCTCAATCCCTAAAAATCCTTTGAAGCTTAATGGCAGTGATAGGAGATACAATTAGCGGATATTTTTCTACGGCTACATTACTTTGATCTAAACCAAATCCTCTTTCCTCACTTAAGCCGATCTTCTTAATGAGGAAGTAAATGCGCATGAGTACGCGCTCAAAGAAGGGTAATTCGTTATCCTGACTAAGAAATTTTTCCATGACAATAAATTGAAAATCTCCCACAACGGTATTTCGTTGAAGACTTTCATATTTACTAGTAATATTTAATTCTTTATTGACAACCATATCTTCTACTACCTTCCTAAACATATAGTTAATGCGTGGTTGCACACGAAACCCAAGACGAAACTCCACCCTGATCACTTCATTAGGAATAATTGTATCAACCTCATATTCACAAGTGTAAGGCTCATCTACGGTATGAACATGTACAAACCAGTATATATCTGCCCGCTTGGGTTTACGGTTTAAAATAGAATAAATGATCTTATGCTCGATCTCTTTTGGATTTGGAGAACTGCTCAGATATACAAGATGTGTAGCGTATTTACTTACATTGAGGTCATTACTTAACTCTTGTAACAGAGGAAGATAGTTTTCCAGACGAACAAATTCAACGTATCGGTTTTTGATCTTTTTTGCACGATGCCACACATACATTACAATAAACATAACAAGCCCAATCACCAATGTGATATATCCTCCATGCATAAACTTATCCAACAATGCAATGAGATAAGAAGATTCAATTATAAGATATGCTCCTAAAAAAACATAGATCCAACTTGGTTTTACCCTATGAATGACGAGATAGTTGGCGAAAAGTATAGTCGTCATAATCATCGTCACTATAATAGCTAAACCATAAGCTGCTTCCATTTTTGAAGACTCCCTGAAATACAAAACCACAAAAACGCAACCCGCAAACATTAAATTATTCATGAATGGAATAAAAAGCTGCCCTCTTTCTTCAGAAGGATAGACAACTTTAAAGCGAGGCCATAAATTCAATCGCATTGCTTCACTAATCAATGTAAATGCGCCTGCGATCATCGCCTGACTGGCAATGATCGCAGCACTTGTAGCCACAATTACTCCGGGAATAATGAACCACTGAGGCATCAAATCATAAAAAGCATGTATACCTGATTGAGTCTTGAAAGCAGATGTAATTTCTGTCCCCTTATAGTGCGCTAATAGAGAAGCCCCTTGTCCAAAATAATTGATAAGAAGCGTAATCTTAACAAAGATCCATGAGATTCGAATGTTCCCTCTTCCGCAATGACCCAGATCGCTGTATAAAGCTTCTGCCCCAGTAGTACATAAAAAAACGGCACCTAATAACCAGAAACCGCTAGGATAGACACTTAAAAATTTAAAAGCATAGTACGGATTCAGTGCACGAAAGATAGAGAGATCATCAAAAATATGAACAACCCCCAAAATTGCCAACATAGAAAACCAAACAAACATAATGGGTCCAAACCAAACTCCTATCGAACCAGTTCCAAATTGCTGGGCAAAAAAGAAAAGGGTGAGTATGCTTAGTACGATTGTAACAATCGTATTGGGATGCATATCTTTCAACTGTGGCAGTAATTTTAAACCTTCTACTGCTGAAGTAATGGATATTGGAGGCGTAATTATCCCATCAGCTAGAAGAGAAGCCCCGCCAATCATCGCTGGGATCACCAGCCATTTTTTTCTTCTTCTTACTAAAGCATATAATGCAAAGGTTCCACCTTCTCCTTTATTATCTGACCTCAGCACCATCGTAACATACTTAATCGTGGTCTGTAAAGTAAGTGTCCATACAATTAATGAAAGAGTGCCCAATATAAGTATCTCATCTACGATACGTCCACCAATAATTGCATTATAAACATAGAGAGGTGAAGTTCCAATATCACCATAGATAATACCTAAAGCAATTAACAGACCGGCACCGGTAACCTTAGAAGTATGCTTGCCCACAAAAATGTTTTATGAAAGAATACATAAGACAGTGTCTTAACGATGAATCAAAGGTAGTAGAATGGATGAAAATTGCATAATAATTAGTAATTAATAATTAAAAGAAGGAAGGCGTCCATAAACAGGGATTTAAACCTCTGTTTATGGGAAAATTCAATCTCCAACTTACAACCTTCAACTTCTTTTAACACACCAAAGCAAACTCCCGTCTCCATAGCTGAGAAAGCGGTAACTATTATCCAGTGCATACTGATACACCTTGCGCCAGTCCTCCCCTATACAGGCAGCTACCAGCAATAATAAAGTTGATCCGGGCTGATGGAAATTGGTGATCAATCCATCGATCATTTTGATCCCATAACCTGGTGCGATCATCAGTTGGGTAGTGCACACAAGCTCCTCTAAACTCCTTCTTTCCATCCATTTTATCAAAGAGACAATGGCATCTTTTTTAGAAATATAGTCGGCTTCAATCTCATAAGGATCCCATTGAGACACTTCTATACTTGCGGAATCTATGTCTGGCGCCAAGATGGTCTTTACCCCCATCCAGTATACACTCTCTAGGGTTCTCAATGATGTAGTACCCACAGCTATCACCGGTTGGTCTGCATGCTCGATTAAATTTTTGAGAAAAGGCATAGATATACAAACCCATTCCCGGTGCATGGTATGACCGGCCATGGTTTCGGCTTTTACCGGAAGAAAAGTGCCCGCGCCTACATGTAATGAAACATAGGTAATATCTATTCCCCCTTTTTTTAAATCATCCAGCAAAGAATCGGTAAAATGCAAACCGGCTGTTGGAGCCGCCACACTTCCCTCTTTACTGGCATATACCGTCTGATATCTCAACTTATCTGACGCCTCCGCTTTTCTTCTTAAATAAGGAGGTAAAGGAATATGTCCTGCAGATGCCAGTATCTGACTAAAGTTGATATCTTCAGGATTCCATTCAAATTCTATTTCAAAAATATCAGAATGTCGTTCTGTTATACGAGCATGCAAACTAATTGTCTGATTATTAACAGTAATTTCCTGTGAAAGGACCGGTTGTTTCCACTTCGAAATTCCGCCTACCATGCAATTCCACCGAACTTTTCCTGTTGCTGTCAACCCATTTTCTACCGGTTGATTACCGGCAGGCTCCAAACAAAAAACTTCAATAACGCCTCCAGTTGATTTTTCAAAAAGCAAACGCGCCTCTACAACTTTTGTGTTATTCATCACCAGCAAACTTCCGGATGGCAAAAAAGACCGAAGGGATCTGTAAATGGAAGTTTCTATATTCCCCTCACGATATATCAGCAACTTACTAAGATCACGCTCTTCCAGCGGATGAATCGCAATGCGATGATCAGGAAGATCATAACGATAATCATCAATTCGAATATCATAAACCGCACGTTTTATCATAATATTCCGTTACATCAAATAGTATTAAAATTTGGGACAACGCCATTCCTTATTCTTTCCAGTTGGTTGGGGAAGGATATATATAACAGATAATTCTATCCCGCCCTGTTGTTGACTTGCTTGTGTAAGCCCAGATACATTAATATCATAACTTAATCCTAATCTGAACCCTTTATTTTCAAGTCCTACATAAGGTATAACGGCATCGTATAAACGATACCAACCTCCGACATAAAAATCGGTAGGTGCGTCTTCCCGATCATTAATCATCCATCCTAGGGCTCCGCCTGCGATCATTTCAGAAGCGGCATTCTGCCACTGAAAATTTCCGCTCAGGAAAAGAGATGTACGAGATGCGACTGAAAAATACCCTCCCCCGTGAAAGGTATATCTTTCGTTAGATTGAAAAGAATTGCCTGCAAATCTTTTTTCAGGACGGTTAATATGATAAACGGATGCGCCAAAGTAAAACTGATTATATTCACTGGTTGCTCCAGTGTATAATAAACCAGCATTAACGCTAAAATAATTCAGATTTACTGCCGGACTTGCTGCAATGATCTCTGCTGTAGATCCGGTAAATCCGATTGTAGTTAGCTGATCTTCAAAAACTAATTTCGATGTATTGAGCGTTCGTTGTGCAAATGAAGTGCTGATACCCACTCCCAATTGATGAAAGCCATTAGCATCGAGTCCTTTATGATAAGCAATGGATGCATTCAAATAATTATTCTTCATAATACCCGCCCCGTTCTCGTCATACATCCCCATGATTCCAACTCCAAGTTTATCGATATCTGAAATCTTATTACGGAGTAAATTAAAATCTGCAGATATTGTTCCGGTTGTATAGGCATTAAATATGGTAGGCCACTGGTTACGATAATTACCTGCAACTCTTACCAACCCATCAAATTTGCCTGTTAATGCCGGATTGAGCGTAAGAGGGGATGCGAAGAATTGTGAGAAATGAGGGTCCTGCGCCTGTATCTGCTGAAATAAAATCAGGTTAATAAAGAAAAATAATGTTATAAAAACACCTCGCATAGGCTACAAACTCAAAATCAGAAAAATTGTTGATGAATCATGCAGATTATTGCTGGATTTTAGCTCCGTATGCCAGATCACCCGCATCACCTAAACCAGGGACAATATAACTTTTAGCTGTCAGTTCCTCATCGATTGCGCCACACCATATTTTAACCATAGGCTCATTACGATGTACATATTCAATGCCCACGGAGCAGGCAATAGCACAAACAATATGAATCTCTGAAGGGATCCCCTCTTCTCTCATGTGCTGAATGGTCTTTACCAGCGAGCTTCCCGTTGCTAACATGGGATCCGCCAGAATAAGTACACGGTTTTCCAGATTCGGACAGCTTACATATTCAAGACTAATCTCAAAACTTCCATCACGATGATGTTTACGGTAAGCAGAAATAAAAGCATTGTCTGCCTGATCAAAATAATTCAACAAACCATGATGCATGGGAATGCCGGCTCTTAGTATAGTGCCTAAAACAGGTTGCTGAGCAAGCACTTTTACATTGGTTGTACCCAGCGGAGTGGTAATCTCTTT
>CAZZJD010000123.1:0-5468 GCA_964654305.1 uncultured Chitinophagaceae bacterium | reverse complement strand
CATTCAAAACACCTCCTAGCCCAACACCGATAATGGAAGAAGGTATTGAAGTAAATCTGGGTAATAGTGATATCGGATTTGGAGATGTACAACCCTTACAACCGGGAGAGCCTGCTCCTGAAGAGGAAGCCACTCTATCTGTACCTCCTCCTCAGCCAGCAGAAGAAATAGAAGAGAAGGAAAAAGAAGTTACAGAAAAAGATGATGCGGATCTACCTGAAATAACAAAACCCTCAAAAAAACCTGAAATAAAAAATAAACCAGTAACAGAAAATAAATCGGTCGTAAAAAATCCGAAACCATCTTCTACAACAATACCACCTTCTCCCAAGCCAGAAATACCCAAACCCAAAGCCGTTTTTAAAGGAGGTACAGGTACCGGTGGCAATGGCTCTGATGATTTTAATAATAGCCGTAATCAGGGCATCGCCGGTGGTAATGGAGATCAGGGAAAACCCGGCGGCAACCCCAATAGCGATAGCTACTCAGGTAATGGAGGTAATGGCAGCGGCGGCCCTCGTGTGGTAAGCGGCAATAGAATAATAGTGAAAGCCTACTCTTTTACCGGAGATCTTGATAAAGCAACGATTTATGCCATCATTAAGGTAAATCCGGATGGACGAGGAACCTTTATTGACTTTGCAAAAAATTCGACTTCCCGAAATCCAGCTTACAAAAATGCCATCATCAACTATTTGCCGCGTATTCAGTTTAACAGTAGTCAAGAGACTTCTCAAGTAACAGTAAGATTTGAGTTTAATGTAGATTAATTTTTTATTCAATCGCCATTCTTGACTTTACTTCTGATTCGACTTTTAAGTTTTAACTTTAAACTTTCAAGCTGATTATGACCTATCAGGAGACGATAGAATTTTTATTTAACCGATTACCCATGTTTAGCAGGATCGGTGAGACTGCCTATAAAAAAGATCTGACTAATACAATTACGCTTTGTGATATTTGCGATAATCCTCATAAGAAATTTAAAAGTATACATATAGCCGGGACCAATGGAAAAGGTTCGGTTAGTCATATGCTGGCAGCGATCCTGCAAACAGCAGGATATAAAACCGGACTTTATACTTCCCCACATTTAAATGATTTCAGAGAACGCATACGTATTAACGGTACCCCCATTGAAGAAGAATATGTGATTGATTTTACCCAAAGAATGCTAACTGAAATTCCTGTAGTAGAACCTTCATTTTTTGAATTGACTGTAGTGATGGCTTTTTCTTATTTTGCTGATAAAGAAGTTGATATTGCAATCATTGAAACCGGATTGGGCGGCCGTCTCGACAGTACCAATGTAATACATCCAGAATTAAGCATCATTACCAATATTGGTTGGGATCACATGAATTTACTGGGAAACACCAAAGCACTGATTACAGGAGAAAAAGCAGGTATTATCAAATCCAAAACACCTGTGATTATTGGAGAATCTATTCCTGAGACAAGAGTAATATTTGAACAAAAGTCGTTTGAAATGAATGCTCCTGTATATTATGCAGAAGAAGAGTGGTTGATATTGGACTACAAAATTGGCCATGAAACTCAAATGAAATTGAAAGATGAAAAAGGAGAGATTATAGAATTAAATCTGGATCTTGGCGGAATCTATCAATTAAAAAATGTATTGCCAGTATTATCTGCAGTAAAACAATTGAATGATGCAGGATGGTCTATAACAAAAAGCCATGTGAAAGATTCACTTTCTAAAGTGCGATTACTCACTGGCCTAAATGGAAGATGGCAGATATGGAAAAATGATCCAAGAATCATACTAGATGTAGGACATAATGAAGATGGAATCGGGCAGATTATGGAGCAAATCAAAATCTCTGATTTTGAACAACTGCATATTGTCATTGGGATGGTAAAAGATAAAGACATTCAGAACGTGCTGAAGTTATTACCCAATGATGCCATTTATTATTTTACACAAGCCGCCATTCCGAGAGCATTACCCGCCATTGAGCTGAAAGAAATAGCAAATCATTATCATCTTCAGGGAAACTCATTTCCCGATTCGGGCTTAGCCATTGAAATGTCCAGAAAATGTGCAAAGCCAAATGATATGATCCTGATATGTGGCAGTGTATTTCTCGTTGGAGAGGCAATAGCCTGGTTAAATGAAAATTAAAAAGCGATCAATTTCAACTTTTCAAAAGCATACATCAATGCAGTTACATGCATACTTTGTATAATCTTGTTTTCTTTAAGTAACCTTTTCACTTCATCAACACTTAATAATAAGATTTCTATATCTTCTCCAGCATCCAGCTGTTGTACATTTTGCCATTTCCCTCCTTCTGCCAGAAAAATATGCATAAGATTATTATTGGTGGATGGATTGGCACTGGTCTTACATAAGTATTTATAGGAATCAAAAACATAACCTGTTTCTTCCAGCAATTCTCTTGCACAGGCAGTCTGAAGATCTGTATCTCCCTGATCTACACAACCACCTGGAATTTCTATGGAAATATCTCCCAAAGCATGACGGTATTGTTTGATCATAATAATCTTACCATCTTTTGTGAAAGGCACCGCCGTTACCCAGTCGGAAAATTCATATACATAATAAGGTTCTATAATGGCACCATCTGGTTTTTCACAAGTATCTGCCCGAAGCGTCAACCAATGATTCTTAAAAAGATATTCTGAGTTATTTATTTTCCAATGCATAAATTAATTGATAAAAAAAATGGCTGAATGTATTACAATCAGCCAATGAATAATTTAAGATGTTGGTTTGTTATTTTTTAATAGGCTTCACATCAAGAAGCTCTAATTCAAATATTAGAGTTGCTCCACCCGGTATGTTTGCACCTGCTCCTCTATCTCCGTAACCGTAATCACTGGGAAGGAAGATTTGCCATTTACTGCCAACTGGCATCAATACCAGGGTTTGCTTCCATCCTTCGATAAGATTTCCTAAAGGGAATTCAATAGGCTCTCCCCTACTATATGAATCATCGAAAACATTACCATCAATAGTCGTTCCTTTATAATGAACCTTTATCGTATCTTCTACTGCCGGCTTGATACCTGTTCCTTGTTTGATTATCTTATACTGAATGCCATTAGGCAATTCTGTAATGCCTGCTTTGGTTTTATTTTCAGTGAGGAATTTTTTCCCTTCTTCCTTTTGTACGTTAATCTTTTTATTTGCGTACTCCTGTAGTTTTTGTTGAATAGTCATAGATGCTGTTTGTTCGTCTAATAATGGTTTTTCAGTTTTGTTTATGGCTGCACGCATACCCTCGTTCATTGCCTCATAACTAAAATTTTCAACGCCTTGAGATTTGAGATTACTACCAACGTTTAATCCTATTGCATAACTGAGGCTATCCATCCCTGAACTCAATTTAAATCCAACTGGATTATCTTGATTTTTTACAGCAGCAGGCTTTGAGGAAGATTTTGGAACAGATTTTGTAGATTTCTTTACGGCTTGACTATAAGAATTAACTCCGATCAGTAAAGCCACAGAAAATAAAATGGTTTGTTGCATTTTTAATTTTTATTTAATGTTTATTCGCCACGCAAAGCATGACCTGTGATTGAAATAAATACATCTTCCAGATTGGCTTGTTTCACTTCCTTTGTTCTTTCAAACCCTCTCGCAAGTAGGGCATCAATAAGAACCGATGGGTTATCCAATGCTACTATGTTACCATGATCCATGATCGCTACCCGGTCGCAAAGATACTCCGCTTCATCCATGTAATGCGTGGTAATAATTACCGTTGTTCCTTCCGATTGAATCTGACGAATCAATTGCCACAAATTTCTTCTGGCCTGCGGATCCAATCCCGTGGTTGGTTCATCCAAAAATATGATTTTTGGATGATGGATCAGGGTAGTTGCAATACTAAATCTTTGTTTTTGCCCTCCACTCAGTGATTTATACTTAGCTGTCGCTTTATCCGTAAGCTGAACTTTATCAAGTAGGGAAAGTGGATCAATGGATTGATTATAAAGGCCGGAAAATAACTGTATTAATTCTTTGAGATTTAGATTGGGGTAATAACCTGAACTTTGTAATTGAACCCCTATGATTTTTTTTATTTGGACAGGATCTTTATCAAGATCAAAACCACCAATGATGATCTTGCCGGAAGTTTTAGGTCGCAGCGTTTCCATAATTTCGAGCGTAGTGGACTTCCCTGCACCATTGGGGCCCAGCAGACCAAAAATTTCACCTTCCTTGACCTCAAAAGAAATATCATTTACTGCACGTAAATTCCCGTAATCTTTAATCAAATGCTGAACTATGATGATCGGCTGTGACATTACATTGCGAAAATAATTAAAGAAAAGACTCCGCTCATCAATAATTAATTCTTAATTAAGAATTCATCCAATTCATCCATCATATCCTTGCTGCCAATAAACATTGGAACACGCTGATGCAGCGTGGTGGGTTCTATCTCCAGAATACGCTGTTTACCATTGGTTGCTCTTCCCCCGGCAACCTCAACAATAAAGGCAAAAGGATTACACTCATATGCCAGTCTCAATTTACCATTAGGCTTGTCCGTTGTACCGGGGTACATAAATATTCCCCCTTTAATGAGTCCCCTATGTACATCGGCTACCATACTGCCGATATATCGTTGTGTGTAAGGACCTCCGTTGGTCTTATCCTTTTTTTGACAAGCAGTAATATACTCCTGCACCCCTTTATCATAACGAAAGAAATTTCCATGATTCACAGAATAAATATTACCTGTAGGAGGGCACTGAATATCGGGGTGACTCAAACAAAACTCACCAATCGAGGGATCGAGTGTGAATCCGTTAACGCCTCTTCGAGTTGCATAAACAAGCATGGTACTGCTGCCATAAACGATATACCCAGCCGCTACCTGCTGCATTCCTTTTTGTAAAAAATCTTTTTTATCACAAGGTGTTCCTTTTTCAGTCAGTCTGCGGTATACTCCGAAAATCGTACCAATAGATATGTTCACATCAATGTTGCCGCTACCATCCAGCGGATCAAACATCACGACATATTTAGACTGATTACTTATCTCGTCATTAAAAACAACTATATCATCCAACTCCTCACTGGCAATACCGGCACAGCTTACTCCATGCTGCATCACTTTCATAAACTGATTATTAGCAAATATGTCAAGTTTTTTAACATCTTCACCCTGAACATTGATACTACCGTGATCTCCTAGAATATCTACCAGCCCGGCTTTATTAACTTCGACATTCACTCTTTTTGCTGCAAGCCCTAAATCCCTCAGCAGACTGCTAAGTTCACCGGTTGCATGAGGAAAATTGCGTAATTGCTGAATCGTAAACTCATCCAGCGTGAGAATTTTTCTGTTAAAACTCATAAGATTTATTTATGACAAGCAAAGCAAAAATAAGCGAATACAATTAAGCTAACAAGCGTTTGTAATTAAGTTGCCTGAAAGAACACATTATTCAGGTTCATTCTGTAA
>CAZZJD010000122.1:0-5504 GCA_964654305.1 uncultured Chitinophagaceae bacterium | reverse complement strand
GACAATACGAAGCACAGGCGGTTTAATATTAGGTAGTCAAAAACCAAGTGATGTTAAGATTGCAGATATTTTACTAGGTGGCAACTGGTTGCACGAAACAGGTGGTACTTTTGATGCTAGTAGGAGAGCGGTCATATTTAATGGAACAACAGCTGAACAAACGGCAACCTTTAGCGGAACGGAGGTCTTCGGGTATTTTATAGTTAATAAACCCAATAATGGTAATGTAAAATTATTTTGTGATGCCTTTGTTTATGGGGGAAATCAGGGTAGTATTTTACAGCTTTTGAATGGTAATCTTGATTTGAATGGAAGGTCAATGACACTGCAAATACGTGATACTATCAATAATGTTGATCACAATATTTTGATAGAAGGCTCAGCAGGAAATTTAACCAGAAGGGTATTTAACTCATCTGGATCAGAAGCTAACTTTAATATTACGCATTATCGAAACAATCCAATACCGGCTCACTTTACTACAATTACAAGAAACTCTGCAACGCTTTCATTACTTACATTTGATACAAATATTATTGTTACTGTGGGTTCAACAACCGGTAATGTGGGGATTAATTTTGGCTCAGGAATTACAACCATAAATGGCACATTACGTATCAATGCTAGAGGCTTTGTAGAGGCAAATCCACCTACCTATGCAACCAATTCCCTTCTTCAATACAATACTGGTGGAGACTACAATCGGAACATTGAATGGAATGCTGCATCGGGTCCTGGATATCCTTATAATGTGCAGACCTCATTATCCGGAACGCGTCTTTTAGCTGGTGGAGCTATTTTAAGTAGTGCTAATGACAACAGAGGAAGTGCACTTAACCTGGCAGGCAGTCTTACTATCGATGCAAATACAACATTCGATATGACTAATTCCAATAATCATAATATGACGGTTCCTTTAACTGTTGGTTTAGATATTAATAATGCAGGAAAATTATGGGCTTCACAAGCTTCTGGAGGAAATATTATCTTGGGTAGAAGCTGGACTAGAACTGCCACTGCTGCTGATGCCTTTTTACATTATAATCGTTCTGTTACTTTCAATAGCAGTACGAATGCAACACTTGTTGCTCCGGGAGTCGGTGAAACTTTTTATGATTTAATTGTTAACAAGCCCTCTACCGGCATTATTGGAAATACAACCACTCCTTTTGTTGGATACAAGGTAACCTTAAATAGTCCGGCTTTAGTAAGCAATAACCTTACATTAACTTCCGGCTATTTTATAACAACGTCAACCAATCTTATGACGATCAGTGCAACCGGATCTGTTACAGGAACGGGTACTGGTGGAACCGGTGGTGCTATTGAATCTTTTGTTTCCGGCCCTCTCAGAAAATTAGGGTCTGCTGACTTTAGTTTTCCGGTTGGCAGAATTACGAATTCCGGTGCAATTGAGCAGTTTCATTATCGCCCTATTGCAATCGCTAATCTGGGTGCATCAGCTGATTATACCACTCAATTCTATCGCGCAAATCCATATTTACAGGGTTCTATTAGTAATTTGGCTAAAAATGCTGGATTGCAAGTCATTAGCTACTGTGAATACTGGGATTTGACACGTGCAAGTGGAACGAATTCTATCTTAGTTACTGCTTCCTGGTCTAATCATACAGTATGGTCAAGTAAATGTAATACAATTGATTATGCATTGAATACTAGTGTATTAAGAGTTGTGCCATTTAATGGTCCATTTCCTCTTCCCGGAGCAAGTGAATGGGGGGATACAGATTTTGGACAAACAGCAGTGGGTACGGGCAATCAATCATATATTCAAACCATTTCATGGAATGGTGCTATCAATTATAATAAATTTGTTTTGGGGTCCACTAATTGGAATTTGGCACCACTTCCCATCGAAATCAAGAACTTCATAGCCGTTAGCAAGGAAAAAAATGTTCAATTACAATGGAATGTAAACAATAATGATCAAGTAAGACATTACTCTCTTGAGCGCAGCAGAAATGGGATTAAGTTTGAAACTATTAAACTGATTACTGCTAGATATAATGAGTCAATATCAAATTATTCAGATTTCGATCTTTACCCATTCAGCGGATGGGGATATTATCGTTTACGCATAACCGATCTGCAGGGCAATATTTCTTATTCGAGTGTACAGAAAGTTTGGATGGGACAGGCTCAAAGCCATATTCAGATCTCTCCCAATCCTGCCAAGAATCTATTGTGGATCCATTTGTCTGAACCGGAGAAGGTATCTGAGATTAGTATAGTAAATAGTCTGGGTCAGTTCTTGCTCAAACACAATCAGCTGATGACGATTAATCAGTTGAATATATCAGCATTACAACCAGGCATATATTATGTGCGTGTGCTTGGCCAGAATGGTATTAGAACAGAGTCGTTTGTCAAGGAATAATTCCGATCATCGTTTTTAGTTGTTCGTCTTTCGAGAAACGAGCAACGAAAAACGATAGTGATACCACGACAACTTGACAACAGGACGACAGTTATTTTTTCTTCTTAGCCGCTGCTTTCTTCACTGCTGCTTTTTTCTTAACAGGAGCTTTTTTTGCCGACTTCTTTGCCGTAGCTTTTGATTTTTTATCAAAGGCGCCGGGAACTTGCGTTATAATCATTGCTTTCACTTCATCGAGCGTGATTAAGGCTGCCTCTTCTGAAGTATATTTAGTATCATCTTTTTTCTTACCCAGTTTCAGCATTTTCTTGCCAAATCGAATGAAGGGTCCCCAACGTCCGTTCTCAATGGAAATATTGTCTTCCGGCCAGCGTACAATGAAACGATTCGATTCTTTTTCTACTTTGGCATCAATGAGTTCTTTTATGTCTTTAGCACTCAGGTGATCAAAATCATATCTGCGCGGCACATTGATGAACATCCCTTCCCATTTAATGAAAGGACCAAATCGACCTTTCCCTTTGGTTACAGGTTTGTTTTGATATTGTGCAATGGGCGCATCGGCGTTCTGTTTCTCCTTTATGAGTTCAATGGCGCGCTCCAGACTTACATCTAATGGGTCTTCATTTCTTGGAATGGAAATAAATTGTTCTCCCAACTTCACATAAGGCCCAAATCTACCTGCATTTACAATCACTTCTTCGTTCTCATATAATCCCAGTGTTCTGGGTAATTCAAAAAGCTTCATGGCATCTCCCAGAGAAATGGTTTCTATACTCTGGTCTTTTCTCAGCGCAGCAAAACGAGGTTTTTCTTCATCATTCACATCCCCAATCTGCACCATCGGACCAAACCGTCCCATACGGGCCACAATTTTTTTACCGGTTGATTTTTCAATTCCTAATTCTCTTTCGCCTTTTATTCGCTCTGCCGTTTCAATGGTTTCGTCTACATCTTTTTTGAACGGACTATAAAATCCGGAAAGCATTTTATTCCACTTGAGCTTGCCTTCTGCTACATGATCAAACTCTGCTTCGATCTGCGCCGTAAAGCCATAATCCATGATCTGCTGAAAATGTTCTTTCAGAAAATCCGTTACCACTAAACCAAGATCAGTAGGGAACAATTTGGATTTTTCTGCTCCGGTATTTTCCTGCTCAATCGTTTTCGTTACTTTATCTGCCTTTAATTGCACAATTCTGAAATCACGTCTGATCCCTTCTTTATCTCTCTTCTCTACATAACCTCTTTTTAAGATGGTAGAGATTGTAGGCGCATAAGTAGAAGGACGGCCAATTCCTAGTTCTTCCAATTTTTTTACCAGGGAAGCTTCTGTATAACGAGGGGCGGGACGGCTGAATTTTTCTACTGCATTCATTTCAAGAAAGTCTAATACATCTCCTTTTTTCAATGGAGGAAGCATGCCTTCATTGGTTTCTTCTGCGCCATCATCTTCATCTTTATCTTCTCTATATACTTTTAAAAATCCATCAAACTTCAACACTTCTCCCTCAGCTTTCAACATTTCTTTGTTCGTAGAAATGCGTATCTGCGCTGTCGTACGCTCCAACTCTGCATCTGCCATCTGAGAAGCCATAGTGCGTTTCCAGATCAGTTCATATAATCTTTTCCCATCCGCATCATCAACGGTTGTATTTTCCATGTAGGTAGGACGGATTGCCTCATGCGCTTCCTGAGCACTTTCATTTTTGTTCTTGTATTTTCTGAACTGATGATATTTATCTCCGTACATTCCTTTAATCGTACGGGTAAGGTCACCCAAGGCAGTATCACTCAGATTCACACTATCCGTACGCATATATGTGATCTTTCCACTTTCATATAATTTTTGTGCGATCTGCATCGTGCGACTTACAGAATAGCCTAATTTTCTGCTGGCTTCCTGCTGAAGGGTAGAAGTAGTAAAGGGTGGAGCGGGAGATTTTTTTCCGGGTCTTACCTGGATATCTTCGACCGTATATTTGGCACCTACGCAACTGTTCAGAAATTTTTCTGCATCTTTCAGCTGATCTTGCTTAGCGCCCTCAGCAGTAAAGTTTACTTTTCTATTTTGAATATCATTCGCAGAGAATAAGGCTTCTATTTTAAATGATGAAGCAGCCTGAAAAGCATGGATCTCTCTTTCCCTTTCAGCAATCAATCTGACGGCAACACTCTGCACACGACCGGCACTCAGGTTGTTGCGCATGCTCATCTTTCTCCATAAAACGGGGCTTAACTCAAATCCTACAATGCGATCTAATATACGACGAGCCTGTTGTGCATATACCAAATCCATATTAACAGTACGTGGTTTGGCGACGGCTTTTTGTATTGCAGGCTTTGTGATCTCATGAAACACGATGCGTTTCGTCTCGGTGGGGTTTAAGCCTAAGACTTCACACAGATGCCAACTGATGGCTTCTCCTTCACGGTCCTCATCCGTTGCAAGCCATACTTCATCCGCTTTTTTGGCAAGAGATTTTAATTCTTTGACAACTTTCTCTTTTTCTTCGGGGACAATATATCTTGGTTCAAATTGTTTTTTTACATCAATGCCCATCTCATCTTTTTCAAGATCACGGATATGGCCGAAGCAACTCTTAACCGTAAAATCCTTTCCCAGGATTTTCTCTATGGTTTTCGCTTTCGCAGGGCTCTCTACAATCAGTAAATTTTTAGACATAGGAACTTGAGATGCCGGGGTTTTAAAAAGACTTCGGCGGCACAATATTATAAAATCCGATTCAAATTCAAGGCAAAATGAATTTATTCCTCTTCGTTTCTGTTCGAAAACCTTACAGAACTTATCGCTTCAGCGAGTGGTTTTACTTTATAAATATTGGTATTCATTTTGTTGCCGATGGTGATGATGGTAATGCCATCACTTATGATTCTATAGAAACAGGAATTTGATCCGTGCCACCATCCATTGTGATAGATTAATTTTTTGTCTTTCTTTAATAAATACATCCTCCAGCCCAGTCCATAATTATGGGTGCCGGGTTTTTCAAAACTATACGGCCTAAATGCAGCTTCTAACGTTTCATTCGTAAATAGTGTGTTATTATATAGTGCCTGATCCCATCTCAGTAGATTACGGGGG
>CAZZJD010000121.1:0-5516 GCA_964654305.1 uncultured Chitinophagaceae bacterium | reverse complement strand
GGTAAACAAGGTCGTTTCCGTCAGAACTTGTTAGGTAAGCGCGTTGACTACTCAGGTCGTTCGGTTATCGTGGTAGGTCCGGAAATGAAAATACATGAGTGCGGATTACCAAAAGATATGGCTGCTGAATTATTCAAGCCATTTATCATCCGTAAACTTATTGAAAGAGGTATTGTAAAAACAGTTAAGAGTGCCAGAAAATTGGTTGATAAAAAAGAAGCCGTTATCTGGGATATTCTTGAAAATATTTTAAAGGGTCACCCGGTTATGTTAAACCGTGCCCCAACGCTTCACCGTTTGTCTATTCAGGCTTTCCAGCCGAAGTTGATCGAGGGTAAAGCGATTCAATTGCACCCTTTGGTAACATCAGCGTTCAACGCCGACTTTGACGGTGACCAGATGGCGGTGCATGTGCCTTTGAGCAATGCCGCTATTTTGGAAGCGCAGTTATTAATGCTGGCATCACATAATATTCTGAATCCTCAAAATGGTACGCCGATTACCCTTCCTTCTCAGGACATGGTTCTCGGTTTATACTATATTTCCAAAGGAAAGAAAACAATAGGTTCAGAAGTGGTGAAGGGAGAAGGTAAAGCCTTCTACTCTCCTGATGAAGTGATCATCGCTTATAATGAAGGTCGTGTGGATCTGCATGCTTTCATTAAAGTAAAAGTGAATGTGCGCGAGAATGGTGTTTTGGTAAATAAACTTACTGAAACTACGGTAGGTCGTGTGATCTTTAATCAGTTTGTACCGAAGGAAGTAGGTTTTGTGAATGCACTGCTTACTAAGAAAAATCTTCGTGAGATCATTGGTGAGATCATCGACATCACAGATGTTCCCAAAACAGCAAAATTCCTGGATGATATCAAACAACTCGGATTCCGTATGGCCTTCCGTGGTGGATTATCATTCAACATCAATGATCTTATTATACCTGAAATTAAACAGGAATTAGTAGATGCAGCTCAGGGAGAAGTGGATGAAGTGTGGGAAAACTACAACATGGGATTGATCACGAATAATGAAAGATATAACCAGATCATTGATATCTGGAGTCGTGTAGATACCCGTGTAACTGAGACATTGATCCGTGAAATGGCTACTGATAAGCAAGGTTTCAACTCTGTATACATGATGTTGGATTCTGGTGCGAGAGGTAGTAAGCAGCAGGTAAAACAGCTGGCTGGTATCAGAGGATTGATGGCGAAGCCTAGAAAATCAGGTTCTACAGGAAGTGAGATCATCGAAAATCCGGTATTGAGTAATTTCAAGGACGGATTGAGCGTATTGGATTACTTCATTTCTACACACGGTGCGCGTAAAGGTCTGGCTGATACAGCCCTTAAGACAGCGGATGCGGGTTATTTGACACGTCGTTTGGTTGACGTAGCGCAGGATGTGGTAATCAATGATGAAGATTGTGGTACACTTCGTGGTATTGCTACCAGTGCATTGAAAGATAATGAAGATATCATTGAGCCATTAAGTGATCGTATTGAAGGACGTACATCATTGCATAATGTGTACGATCCTCAAACAGACGCTTTAATTATTGAAGCAGGGCAAGAAATTTCATCTGCTGTAGCCAAGCAAATTGAAGAAGCAGGTGTGGAAACTGTTGAGATCCGCTCAGTACTTACTTGCGAAAGCAAGAGAGGCGTTTGCGTAAAATGTTATGGTAAAAATCTCGCTACCGGTGCATTAGCACAAAAAGGTGATGCTGTAGGTATCATCGCTGCTCAATCAATCGGTGAGCCGGGTACTCAGCTTACGCTTCGTACTTTCCACGTGGGTGGTGTTGCGGGTTCTGCTTCTGTTGAGTCTTCACTGAACGCTAAGTTTGATGGTACTTTACAGTTTGATGGAATTCGTACGGTAACTGCACTTAATAATGAAGGAAATAAAGTTCAGATCGTAATAGGTCGTACCGGTGAAATGCGTTGCGTGGACGAAGCCACAGATCGCTTATTGAACACCATGCATATTCCTTACGGTGCTACTTTACTTGTTAAGAACGGGCAAAAGATCAAGAAGGGTGAAACGATCTGCAGCTGGGATCCATTTAATAATGTCGTAGTTGCTGAAATTGCCGGTAAGATCCGTTTTGAAAATATTATTGAAGGGGTTACTTATCGTGAAGAAGCCGATGAGCAAACAGGACACCGTGAGAAAGTGGTTATCGAGTCTAAAGATAAAACGAAGATCCCTGCCTTGATTGTAGAAGGTTCAAAAGAAGCAAAATCATACAATCTTCCTGTTGGATCACATATTGTGATTGAGGAAGGGGATCAGGTAGAAGCTGGTCATGTATTGGTTAAGATTCCAAGAATTCTCAGTAAACTGCGTGATATCACGGGAGGTCTGCCACGTGTAACGGAATTATTCGAAGCGAGAAATCCGGGCAACCCTGCCATTGTTTCAGAAATTGATGGGGTAGTTACTTTCGGGCCTATCAAGCGTGGTAACAGAGAGATCGTTGTAACCAGCAAAGATGAAGTGGTGAAGAAATATCTTGTGCCATTAACGCGTCAGATTCTGGCTCAGGAAGGCGACTTCGTAAAAGCAGGCTCTGCATTGAGTGATGGACAAATTTCTCCTGCAGATATATTGGTTATTAAAGGACCTTTTGCAGTACAGGAATATGTGGTAAATGAAATCCAGGAAGTATATCGCTTACAAGGTGTGCGTATCAATGATAAACATATTGAAGTAATCGTTCGTCAGATGATGAAGAAAGTTGAAATCATCGATGCTGGTGATACCCGCTTCCTCGAAGAAGACCTGGAAGATCGTTTTGATTTCATTGACGAGAACGATCGCATCTTTGATAAGAAAGTGGTGGAAGAACCCGGTGATAGTGCTAAATACCGTCCCGGACAGATCATTACACTTCGTGAACTTCGTGAAGAAAATAGTATTCTGAGAAGAGCTGATAAGAAAGTGATGGAAGTGCGTGATGCAAGACCTGCTACTGCACAACCTGTATTGTTAGGTATTACGAAGGCTTCATTGGGTGTGCAAAGCTGGATCTCTGCTGCTTCCTTCCAGGAAACAACCAAAGTGTTGAGTACTGCTGCTATTCAAGGTAAGACAGATTATCTGTTGGGGCTGAAGGAGAATGTGATCACCGGGCATCTGATCCCTGCGGGTACAGGTTTGCGTGACTTTGAAAATATGATCGTGGGTAGCAAGGAAGAATACGATCTGCTTCAAACAGCTAAGGAAGCCATGGCATTTGATCTGGAAGAGTAATGATCATAGTTGTTGATATTTTAAAAGCCCTTTACAATTAGTAAAGGGCTTTTATCTTAAAAAACCTCATAATGAAATTAACGATTTATCAAGGGTCTGATTTCTCCTGAAGTAGAATATTTTAGTACCTTTCGAAATATATTTCTTTATTCATTTTCATTAATTAATTATTCATGCAGAACAAATTGACTCTTGCTTTAATCATTGTTTTGATACTTGCAGTATCCGGCTTATACTATTTACAGTTCAACAAAACTAGTCTAGCAAAAAATGAAGGTAAAAGCATTCGACAACCTTTGCGTATTTCTGACTCTTCTTTAAGATTGGCTTATATTGATTTAGATACAATCAAAGCAAGCTATGATTACTTTAAACTTAAGAACGCAGAATTAGAGAGAGAAAAGCAAAGAATAGAAAATGAAATTGAGACGGGTGTGAAAAAACTGGAGACAGATAGAAATAACTTTCTGAAAAAGGGCCAGTCTATTTCGCAGCAGGAAGCAGAGCAATTTCAAATAGAATTTCAGACGCGTTATCAGGCGCTCGGGGAAAAAAGAGAAAAGTTGCTCAATCAGCATTTATCTAATCAGGCGAAAGCTATGGATGATATTCAGGCTAGGATCAATACATTTTTAAAAGAGTATAATAAAACAGCAGGGTATCATTTTATTTTTTCTACCGGAGAGGGTAATCTAACCTTATATTATAAAGATGAGTCTTATAATATTACCGAAGAGGTGCTAGAAGGGTTAAATGAAACGTATCAAAGAGAAAAAAAGAAGTAATATCCTTATCTAAATACTAACTATCTCGATTTTATGTTTTAACTTTTAACTTTTAAGTTAAAGCATATAATCTTTATGTCTGATAATATTTCTTTCAAACCCAGTCTCTCCCTTTTTGATGCAACCATGATTGTTGCAGGATCCATGATTGGTTCCGGCATTTTTATTGTAAGTGCAGATATGTTAAAAGATATCGGCAGTTCAGGATGGCTTTTGGCCGTTTGGCTAATTACAGGATTTATGACACTTACTGCCGCATTAAGTTATGGTGAATTGAGTGGGATGTTCCCCAGAGCCGGTGGACAATACGTTTATTTAAAAGAGGCTTATAATCCGTTGATTGGATTTCTCTATGGGTGGAGTTTTTTCTCAGTCATTCAAACCGGAACAATCGCTGCCGTAGCAGTGGGATTTGCAAAGTTTGCAGGTTATTTTTTCCCATCGCTGGCCTGGGAGGACGAAAATACTTTTATAATATCAGGTTTCGCGATTCATTATGCTCAGGTGGTAGCTATCCTCCTGATTGTATTACTTACTTATATCAACACCAAAGGGATTCAGGCTGGTAAATTCATACAAACAATATTTACTTCTACTAAACTACTTTCTCTTTTTGGGTTAATTATTGCGGGTTTTATCGCTTTCAAATGGGATATATGGCATGCTAACTGGGAAGATGCTTGGTCTTTAAAACATCTGGCTAAAAATACGGATGGAACCATCAATTTCGAGCCTTTAATCAATGGGGTTGCTTTAGGCGCTATTGCCAGCGCAATGGTGGGTAGTATTTTCAGCAGTGACGCGTGGAATAATGTGACGTTTATTGCGGGTGAAATTAAAAATCCCAAAAAAAATATCGGATTGAGTTTAATGTTAGGTACACTCATTGTCACATTGATTTATGTTCTAATGAATGTCGTCTATCTGGCAAATGTTCCTCTGAATGATTTAGCATTTGCAAAAGACAATCGAGTAGCACTCAGTGCCTCTGAGGCTATTTTTGGAAGCTATGGTACCATAATCATTGCCATTATGATCATGATTTCAACATTTGGTTGTAATAACGGTTTGATCATTGCCGGTGCGAGAGTGTATTATACCATGGCTAACGATAAATTATTTTTTAAACAAGCTGGCAACCTGAATAAAAATGTAGTTCCGGAGTGGGCTTTATGGATTCAGTGTCTGATGGCTTGCGCACTTTGTTTAAGCGGTAAATATGGCGATCTCCTTGATATGGTCTCTTTTGTAGTCGTCATCTTTTATATATTAACTATTGCCGGCGTTTTTATATTGAGAAAAAACCGACCCGAGGCAGAACGGCCATATAAAACCTTTGGATATCCTTTCTTGCCCGCTCTTTATATTTTGATGGGTGCCGGTTTCTGTTTTTTGCTGATCGTTTATAAACCTCAGTTTACATGGCCGGGATTGATCATTACCCTTCTGGGTATTCCATTCTATTTTGTGGCCGTG
>CAZZJD010000120.1:0-5517 GCA_964654305.1 uncultured Chitinophagaceae bacterium | reverse complement strand
AGCATCGAAAGAAAATTTCCTAAACAGGCCGCTGGTAGATGAATGGATGAATAAGTGGGCTAAGAATTTACAAGCATTTTTTCCCTCCATTCATTTAGACTCCTATTCTTTTCGCTTTCTGGCAACCTATGATATTGATATTGCATGGAGCTATAAGAATAAAGGATGGATCAGGAATCTGGGAGGCATTTTGAAAAGTCCAAGAACATTCCTCAAGCGAATTCGTGTGCTTATCGGAAGGGAAAAAGATCCATTTGATTGTTATAATACCCTTTATGAAGTACACAAAGGAAAAGAGTCAGATACATTATATTTCTTTCCGGTAGCGAAGCAAAGATCTTTATTGGATAAAAACATTGATCCAAATAACGCAGCACTACAGCAACTGATTCAAACTACAAATCACAAAGGCCGGATTGGTTTGCACCCATCTGATTATAGTCACAAAAGCATAGAAGTATTAGTAGATGAAAAGAAGAGAATTGAAAAAATCATCAATCAACCTGTCACAATAAGTAGACAACATTATTTGAAATTCATCTTACCCCAAACATACCGATCGCTGATTGATTCAGGTATTACAGATGATTACAGCATGGGCTATGGCACAATCAATGGATTTCGTGCAAGCACTTCCCGTTCATTTCTATGGTATGATCTTGAAAATGAATCAGCAACCTCGTTACGTATTCATCCTCTTGCATGGATGGATGCCAATACCTATTACGAAAGCAAACTTTCACCGGAGGAAGCACTTTTTGAGTTAGAAAAGTTATATAAACAAGTGAGCGATTTGGGAGGATCATTTATCATCGTTTCTCATAATCATTTACTCGGAGAGAAAAGTGAATGGATCGGATGGCCGGAACTTTATTTTAATTGTTGTAAAAAAATATATCAGGAGCAATCTTTATAAAATGCGTATTCCAAAGAAAATCTTATATCAAAAAGTAATTGACTATTTCTCTGACACACAGCCCAACGCTGAAACAGAACTCTTATATGATAATCCTTTTCAGCTACTCGTAGCCGTTATCTTATCCGCTCAATGTACAGACAAACGTGTAAATGAAACCACGCCTCGTATTTTCAGGCAGTTTCCTGATGCCAGCTCTATGAGCAAAGCCAGTTTTGAGGAATTATTTCCACTTATCAAAAGTATTTCTTATCCCAACAACAAAACAAAGCACCTGATTGGAATGGCACAAAAACTGATCAGTGATTATAAAGGAGAAGTGCCTCTACAGGTAGAGGAATTAATAAAACTTCCTGGTGTCGGTAGAAAAACAGCCAATGTGATTACCTCTGTCATCGATGCACAGCCCAATATGGCAGTTGATACCCATGTATTCAGGGTGAGCAGACGGATAGGCTTGGTTCCTTCTACCGCTACCACACCGCTTGCTGTTGAAAAAGCTTTAATAAAAAATATTCCAGAAGTATTGATTCATAAAGCACATCACTGGCTGATACTTCATGGCCGATATGTATGTATTGCAAGAAATCCCAAATGTGATCAGTGCGGGTTGAAGGAAGTGTGCAGGGAATTTAAGGGAAAATAACTGGCACAGGTATCGCGACCTGTGCTTCAAGGTCACTCATTACTGACGCAGGTATCCTGACCTGTGTCTCAAAATCACTCATTACTGGCGCAGGTCTCCTAACCGATGCCTCAAAGTCACTCATTACTGACGCAGGTCTCCTAACCGATGCCTCAAGGTCACTCATTACTGACGCAGGTCTCCTAACCGATGCCTCAAGGTCACTCATTACTGGCGCAGGTCTCCTAACCGATGCCTCAAGGTCACTCATTACTGGCGCAGGTCTCCCGACCTGTGCCTCAAGGTCACTTATCATAACATTTCTAATTTCAGTAATCCCGTCCGGTTTGAAGTATAATAATCTACTCCGCTCCCATAAGTCCACTCTTCAGGAGTAGACACAAAGCCGGCTCTAACCGGATTTTCATGAATATAATCTTTTCGTTGCCTTAATTTTTTTGACGAATCGATAATGATTGGATGATTTTCAGTTTGCCAAAATTGAAATTTATAATTTGACTTATTTATTGCGCCATGTTTTTCAAAAATATCAAGCATCCATCTCTTACGACTTTCCTGTGGGTTATTTATGATTTCATCTATAATTCTAATAGCTGTAAAACTTTTAATATTCCTAATTACCGTACCGGGATTTCTATTCGGTTCAACATAAAATAACATGTGAAAATGATTTGTCATCAATACCCATGCATGAATATGTAAACCTTGATATGCCTGACAATAACGCAAACTATCAATTAGAATATCTCTGTAAATATTTCTTGTAAAAATATCAACCCAATCTACGGTAGTTGCAGTAATGAAATATATCTGATCATTGTCAGTGAAATGGTATTTGGTGCTCATGGTTATAGGTTAGGGATTAAAATTACTAATTTATTAGTAATCAATAAGAGAAGTCACATGAAGGCACAGGTCGGGAGACCTGCGCCAGTTATTTAATTACTACTCTGCATCAGATTTACGTTTCGGTTAATAAACTCCGATAGTTTATACCCCTTCAGTAATCCCAGTGGAAAGTCACATGAAGGCACAGGCACCTGCACGGAGGGAAGTCACATGTCTGGCACAGGTCGGGAGACCTGCGCCAGTTATTTAATTATTACCCTACATCAGATTTACGTTTCGGTTAATAAACTCCGATAGTTTATATCCCTTCAGTAATCCCAGTGGAAAGTCACATGGGGGGACAGGGACCTGCACCAGCGGACAGTCACATGTGAGCAAAGGGACCTGCACCAGAGGGAAGTCACATGAAGGCACAGGTCGGGAGACCTGCGCCAGTTAATTAATTACTCTGCATCAGATTTACGTTTCGGTTAATAAACTCCGTTAGTTTATCTCCCTTGAGTAATCCCTGCGACAACAAAGCCAGGTCGGCCAGATTATGCACCAGTTCCTTACTCTTGTCTTTATTGGATTCACTTAATATTTTACGATACACCGGGTGGTTGCCATTCACTGTTAATTCTATCTCATCCGGCATGTTGGCATAGAAAGTAGCCATCGGCCCGCCTACATTGGCCATATCCTTCATACGACGCATCATTTCGGGACGTGTAGCTATTACAGGAGGAGCATCCTGACTCAAACCCTTCACTTCCACATTCAAATGCAGATCGGTGAGTTGAATATTGAACCACTCTTTAAGTTCTTTCACTTCATCTTCACTTAATACAGATTTGAGATCTTCCTGCTTGTCAATCAGATTCTCCGCAATATCAGCATCTACCCGACGGAACACCACATTCTCCCATTTCATTTCGATCTGACTGATAAAAGAGGGATCGATCAGGGTGTCAAAACTCACGACCTTATATCCTTTCTCCTGCGCCGCCTTAACGAATGTGTTCTGCTCAACGGGATTGTTGGTGTAGAGCAATGTAAGTTTACCCTCTTTATTTTTCTGCAAAGCTTCGGTAGCAGCGCGATATTCTTCCAGCGTGTAGAATGTATCTTCTCCTACGGCTTTCATAATATGAAACTTATTCGCTTTCTCCAGAAACTTATCATCCGTCATCATGCCATACTTCACAAATAAGGATAAGCTTTCCCATTTCTCTTCAAACTCCTTACGCTCATTACGGAAGATCTCATCCAGTTTATCCGCAACTTTTTTCGTGATATGAGAATTGATCTTTTTAACATTGGGATCACCCTGTAAGTAACTACGACTCACATTCAGCGGGATATCCGGGCTGTCGATCACACCATGCAATAACATCAGGAATTCAGGAACGATATCTTTCACCTCATCCGTAACAAATACCTGATTGCAGTAGAGCTGTATCTTGTCTTTTTGTATCTCGTGACTCTGCTTGATTTTCGGAAAATACAATACGCCGGTCAGATTGAATGGATAATCCACATTCAGATGTATCCAGAATAAAGGCGCATCGCTGAAAGGGTATAATTCTTTATAGAAATCCTGATAATCCTGAGCAGTGAGCTCGGAAGGTTTCTTTACCCACAGCGGTTGCGTATTGTTGATCTGTTCTTCGCCATAATAAATAGCCACCGGCAAGAAGCGGCAGAATCGTTTTAGGATACCTTTCAGCCTGTCATCTTCCAGAAACTCTTTGCTTTCGTCATCTACGTGAAGAATGATATCAGTACCACGCTCTGTGCGAGTAGTTGTTTCTTCGAGTTTGTATTCCGGACTGCCGTCACATTCCCAGCGAACGGCCGCCCCATCCTTAAAACTTTTTGTAATGACCTCTACTTTTTTACTCACCATGAAAGCCGAGTAAAAACCCAGACCGAACTTACCAATGATGGCATTTTCATTCTGCCCTTTATATTTTTGCACAAATTCCTCCGCCCCGGAGAAAGCCACTTGGTTAATATATTTTTCTACCTCTTCATTGGTCATCCCCACACCCTTATCGGAAATGGTAATCGTCCCTGCTTCTTTGTCGAGCTTAACATCTACCCGCAGTTCACCCAGTTCGCCTTTCGCCTCACCCAAGGAAGAGAGGGTTTTCAGTTTTTGGGTGGCGTCGACCGCATTGCTCACCAACTCGCGTAAAAAGATCTCATGATCACTGTAAAGAAACTTCTTAATGATCGGGAAAATGTTCTCTGTCTGTACTCTAATACTTCCGGTTTGCATAGAAATCAATTTTCCCCTATTTATTCAAAAAAAATGCCAGCGTGGGTTGTGCGACAAAATGACAAGTTTCGTTGATCGTCTATCGATTTTCGTTTTTCGAAAAACGAGCAACGAACGACGAACAACGAATTCCCTACCTTTGCGCCCGCATAAAGAATACAACATGTTAAGTGCAAGAAATATAACCCTGGCCTACGGCAAAAGGGTGTTGTTTGATGAGGTAAATATCAATTTTACCAAAGGAAACTGTTATGGTGTCATTGGCGCCAACGGAGCGGGCAAGAGTACCTTTCTTAAAATACTGAGTGGAGAGATCGAGCCCAATAAAGGCACCGTAGAAGTTTCTCCCGGCGAACGAATCGCCGTGCTCAAACAGAATCAGTTTGAGTTTGATGAGCAGACGGTATTGAATACCGTATTGATGGGACATAAGAAAATGTGGGACCTGATGCATGAGAAAGATGCCATCTATACCAATCCCGATGCTACGGAAGATGATTATATGCGCGCCGGTGAGTTGGAAGCGGAATACGGAGAGATGGGCGGCTATACCGCGGAGAGTGATGCGGCTACCTTATTGAGCAGTCTGGGTATAAAAGATGAATACCATGGCAGTCTGATGAAAGATATCCCTTCCAATCTTAAAGTGCGGGTTTTACTGGCACAGGCACTGTTTGGTAATCCGGATATTTTACTATTGGATGAGCCGACGAACGGTCTTGATATTGAAACCATCGGATGGCTGGAGAATTTTCTGGCCGATTATGAGAATATTGTTTTGGTGGTGAGTCACGATCGTCACTTTTTAGATGCCGTATGTACGCATGTCGCGGACGTGGATCG
>CAZZJD010000119.1:0-5525 GCA_964654305.1 uncultured Chitinophagaceae bacterium | reverse complement strand
CAAAACTAAACCTGGCGTACCGTGAATAAAATTTTTTATCAACCCGCGGATTTAACTTGTAATAATGCAAAATCCCCCAAGTTTATTTACATATTATTTACCGTTGTTTTTTTGTTTTCTGCTTCTTCTCTTTTTGCTCAATCGGGTGCTACAATAATTGCTTCAGGCTCCACAAAAATTTGTGCCGGCAATACAGTATCCTTACAAATTAATAATGCTCCTGCCGGATCTGTTTTTCAATGGTTAAGAAATAATAATGAAATAAATGGTGCAACAGGGTCTTTTTATTTGGCTACACAAGCGGGCAACTATTCTGCTGTAGTTTCCTTCAATAATCAAAAAGATACAATTCAATCCATTCAGGTTACTAAAACTGCAGATGCTTCATTAAACGGGACAGGTTCTACTACGATTAATGGACAGCCCTATTTTAAAGTGTGTTCTGCAATTGCTCAAAACTTTACATTTACCAACGCTTCTTCAACTAATACTTCCAATACAAAATATGTAATCAAATGGGGAGACGGGACAGCGGATTATGTTTCAAATACATTTAACGGCGCTATCAATCATCTGTTTCCCATAGGAACGCGCAAAATGACTTTTATTGTTTATGCAGGTAGTTGTGTGGATAGTACTATTTATACTGTTTTTGTGGGCAATATTCCTGCGGGAGGGCTTGTTGGTATCGGAGGTTCTACTATTTGTTCTAAAAATCAACAACAATTTATCATTGCCGGAACACAAAATAATCCACCCGGCACAATGTACATCATGTCTTATAATGATGGCAGCAAGCGAGATACTTTTTATCATCCAGCACCGGATACGGTAAGCCATTCTTTTGATACTAGCAGTTGCGGTTTTAATAGCTCAAACGGTATCAGAACCTTCCCTAATTCTTTTGGTGCTTTTTTGACTATTGTAAATCCTTGCGGAACGGCCGGCGGTTCTGTTTTGCCTATTTATGTTTCCGATAGGCCAAAGCCTCTTTTTTCTGTAGCGCCTAGTGATACATCTTGTGTAAATACGGTTCTTACAATTACGAATACTACTAGATTAACATATAATGTTGAGAACGGTACCTGTACCCCAGTTAAGTTTATCTGGCGCATTAATGCTTTAACTCCGGGAGGAGCGTGGACATTAACTTCTGGTTCGTTGGGAAATGATTTCGGATCTATAGACCCTAATGTTTGGACCGCAGGTACTCAAGTCATTCGTCCTCGTTTTACAGTTGTAGGAACTTATTCTGTAAAGTTGGTAATGATTAATAGTACCCTTTGCGGGGCTGATAGCATTGAGAACATTATATGTATTAATCCTCTTCCTACGGCTTCTTTCACAACGGACGTGTCAACAGGTTGTGCGCCGCTGACAGTTCAGGCAAGCGGTACGACAAATACTCCTTTATGTGGCCAGAATCAATTCAGATGGTCAGTTGTTTACACACCTACAACCGGATGTGCACCATCAACATCATCCTTTGATTTTATTAACACAACAAGTAATAGATCACAAAATCCTCAGTTGCGTTTCAATAACCCCGGCACCTATAAACTGCGGTTACAGGTAATGGCTCCTGATAGCGGTTGTGTGTCAGCAACAAGAGAAGTTGATATTATTGTAAAAGGAAAACCTGTCCCCAATATTTCTGCTCCGCGCGAGATCTGTTTGAGTGAAAAAGTTCGTCCTACAGTCAATACTAACTGTTATTCCACCAATGCTACTTATCAGTGGACATTCGCCGGTGCAATTAATGATTCCTTTTCATCACAGATTCCAGACAGTATTTCTTATACTGCTGCCGGAAACTATACTATTAAAATTGCAGCAACAAACGAGTGCGGTACTACTGATTCATCTCGTCAGTTATTAGTAAAACCTACTCCGGTTATGACCCAGCCGGTTGATCTTGTTGTATGTAGCGGGGATAACGTAAATATTGGTACGTTCGTATCTACAATTAGTAATTCTACTTTCAGCTGGACAAACGATCAGATTTCTATTGGATTAGCCGCTTCAGGTACTGGAAGCATTGCATTATTCAAAGCAGTTAATACAACTACAGTACCAGTAAAAGCAACTATACGAGTTACCCCTATTTCCAGTGCCTGCCCTGGAGAAATAAAAGTATTTACTATTACAGTGAAGCCCTTGCCATCTGCTCCGAGTACCAAGAATATAGAATATTGTCAGTTCGCAAGTGCATTGCCATTGGAAGCACTATCTGATGCAGGAAATTTATTAAGATGGTATGATGTGCAAAATGGCGGAACATTTTCAAATGCTTCGCCTACACCCTTTACAAATACTCCAGTCGTTAAATCATATTTTGTAAGTCAATATAATTCTTCAACAGGATGTGAAAGTCCCCGATCTGTACTTCAGGTTACGGTTAATGAAAAACCTGTTGTTCAAAATATTTCCAGAGAGGTTTGTAATAAAGAATCTTTTGAGATTACTCCGGTTTCTTCTGTAAGTGGCACCACATATAGTTGGCTGGCGCCATTGTTAACCGCTGGTTTGTCAGGTGGAAATGCCGGTGCGGCTCAACTTTCTGTAAAAGGGAGTTTAATCAACAATACTATTACAAATCAAACAGCTACTTATACGATTACGCCATCTACTCAAAAATGTAGCGGTAATATATTCACTGTAACTATTTCAGTAAAATCTTCTGCTGATATCAAGAAAAAGGAATTGACTATCTGCAGTGGAAGTAGTTTTGCCATTAAGCCTGTTGATGCAGAAAACAATGATCGGGTTCCTGCCGGAACTGTTTATACATGGAATGCACCGGTTTTAAATCCTACAGGAGCTATAGCGGGTGCTTCTTCCTCTCCCTCCACTCAGAATCAGATCAATCAATCACTCTTTAATGTAGGAGGTGAAATGGCTACTGCAACCTATAATGTTACACCCCAAGGTACCGGATCCAATGTGTGTACCGGAGATATTTTTCAAATTATTGTGACAGTTATTCCTAAAGCTAAAATTCAAAAGCAATCCGTAACCATTTGCAGTCGCACAGCATTTGATATTAAACCTTTAAACGGCGAGGGAGGAAATATTGTTCCAGCAAATACTAACTATATCTGGTCTGATCCCATCATTACTCCGACAGGATCTGTAATCGGCGCTTCGGCTGAATCAACTCCCCAGAAATCTATCAGCCAGAAACTTGAAAATAATACAGGTGCTACCTCGATGGTGGTATATAAAGTAACGCCATTAACCGGAACACAACCTGCCTGCCAGGGAGATGTTTTTGAGGTGGTTGTGTATGTTAATCCTCAGGTAGCGATTGCAGATCAAAATGCGGAAATATGTTCTGGTAATATATTCAGTGTGATCCCTACAGGAACGCCTGTTTTCACAACTTATACCTGGAGTAATCCGGTAAGTAATCCTGCCGGAGCTATTAGCAGTGGTTTTGCGCAAAATATTCCTCAGCAGGCCATCAGCCAGGAGCTGAATAATTTAACTAATGAAACTGCGATGTTAACCTACACAGTTGTTCCTAAAACAGCCAACTGTATTGATAATGCGTTTAAAGTGAATGTAAAAGTATTTCCTAGACCTTTAGTGAAAGATACGACTCTACAGATATGTACAGGAACATCACTCAGCTTCAAGCCGGTTAATCGTGTTGCAGGTGCAATTGTACCGGTAAACACTACCTATACCTGGAGCAATCCGGTTATTTCTCCTGCCGGCGCTATCTCTGGATTTACATCACAAGCAATTGCTCAATCAGAATTTGCTCAATCACTTGTCAATAATACTAATGAAGCAGCAATGATTACTTACACATTGGTTGCTTATTCAGGAGCAGAAGGAAATTGTATCAGCAGGCCATTTAAAGTTACACTTGTCGTTCAACCTAATGCCAAAGCAGTATTGAATTATGCAAAGAATATAGCTTGTGCACCTTTTGTGCTGAACGCAACAAATTTACTTAATGCTTCTCCTGCTACTGCCAGCAATCAGTACACCTGGGTATTAAACGGTCAGGTCGCTGGTACACAGCGCGATTTCCCTGGGTTTACCTTACAAAAGGAAGATGATAGTTTGTCGGTTAGTTTAATTGCTAAAAGCGACTACGGTTGTAAGTCTGATTCAGCGAGCGTAATTTTTTATACTACTCCTACACCCAATTCATTGTTTACTGCAAGTGTGGATTCTGCTTGCGGACCTGTTTCTGTCAAATTCAATAATTTATCGGTATCAAGTAATGTGTTGGGCTACAGATGGGATTTTGGGAATGGCCAGTTTTCATCTTTGTATCAGCCCGATTCTGTTTTGTATCGTCCAGCACTCAATTACGGAGATACGACTTATAAAATAATTTTATCTGTTATCGGTGCATGCGATACGGTTAAATTTTCTAAAACAATTGTTATCCGTTCTGGACCCAAAGCATCCTATATTCCCAGCAGACTTTCTGGTTGTTCCCCGGTAGAAGTTTTATTTACCAATAAATCTCAAGGGGTAAATAATCTTTATGAATGGAATTTTGGCGATGGCACTTCACCTGTATTTCAAAGTAAAACAGATACTGTCACACATTGGTATCATGCAGGAGCGGTATCAACATTTAATTCAGTGCTCACAGTTAGGAATCACTGCGGAACAGATAAAGTATCGATACCCCTTCTTATTCGTCCTAATTTGATTAAGCTTGATGTGTTGACTGATGGAAATTTAACGAAAGGATGTACTCCTCTTACTGTAAAATTTGTTAATAATTCATCCGGTTCAGCTTCCTATAAATGGGACTTTGGGGATGGCAATGTGGAGATTCGTCCCAATGGGAAAGATACAATCTATCATACTTATATAGGTCTTGGTAAGTTTGATGTAAAAATATTTTCCAGCAATGGTTGTTCAGATACTTCCGCTTACATAACAACTGTACAAACATATAAGGCTCCTGTTGCGGGTTTTAGTACCGATAAAAATACAGTTTGTCGCGGTGAAAATATTCAATTTACCAATGCATCACAAGGGGCTAGCTCCTATACATGGATCTTTGGAAATGGTGTTCGTTCGGCTATTCCAAATCCTGCATACGCATATACTTCTGGAGGTGCTTACGATGCTAAGCTCGTGGCTTCTATTCAGCATGCCCCCGGTGTGGTTTGTCATGATACAACATCGCAGAAAATTACGATCAAAGACAGTGCACTTGCTACGTTTAATTTGAGTAATGATAAAGGCAATTGTATTCCATTTGTTGTCAACTTTCAGCAATCTGTATCTTCAGTAAGTTCGGTTAGCTGGGATTTTGGCGATGGAAAATCCTCAACCGAAATGAATCCTTCTCATACTTATAATAATAATGGGACTTATCAGGCTCGCTTAGCTGTGAAAAGTACTAGCGGATGTACATATACCGCTGCCAAAACGATCACAGTAAATGCTCCTGAAGGCAGTGCTAAGGTTAGATCCGGATTTTATTGTTCAGAAACTCATGTTCAATATACTGCTTCTGCTTTCAATACCGATTCGATTGAATGGAA
>CAZZJD010000118.1:0-5575 GCA_964654305.1 uncultured Chitinophagaceae bacterium | reverse complement strand
AACGCCGGCGCTACCAACAGCTCCGGCTGGTCAGGGCTTCCGGGTGGCTACCGCAACTACAATGGACCATTCTACTTCATTGGCTACGGCGGTTACTGGTGGAGTTCTACGGAGTACGGTACTGACGATGCCTGGCGCCGCTACCTGGGTTACGGTACCGGCGGTGTCTACAGGTTCAGCAACGGTAAGACCTACGGTTTTTCCGTGCGTTGCCTCAGGGATTAGAATCGTTGGTCGTTTATCGTTTTTCGTTTTTAGCATTCGACAAACGAGCATCGAACAACGATCAACGAATTTGTCTGAACTATGCTCTTTTTCTCTTAATCCCGGGCTTAAGATCTGTGCTCACCTATGGAGTTGGCTTTAAAGCATTTTTCCAATCCTCTATCAGATCTCCGACAAATTCTATCCCAACCGATATTCTCAATAAATTATCGGGTGTAATGGATTCAGGACCTTCGATGGATTTGCGATGCTCAACCAGACTTTCCACACCACCCAGGCTGGTAGCATGTTTGAAATATTTCAGCTTGCCGGCAACAGAAAGTGCGCTGGCTCTATCTCCTTTAATCAAAACAGAAATCATTCCTCCAAAACCATCCAGCATTTGTTTGCGCGCAATATCGTATTGCGGGTGTTTATCCAATCCGGGATAATATACTTTTTCAATGGCTTCATGATCTTCCAGAAACGCTGCGAGCTGCATGGCATTGCGGGCATGAATGGTCATTCTTGCCGTAAAAGTATTCAGGCTACGACAGAGCATCCAGCAATCGTAAGGTGAGGGAACGGCGCCGCCTAAACGCTGCAGATTGCGGATAAAATGATATTTTTCGTTCTGCACTTTAAACACCAGTGCTCCTCCAATGAGATCACAATGGCCACCCAGATACTTAGTGGTAGAATGTAACACAATATCAGCCCCTAATTTCAATGGTTTGGTAAAATAGGGGGTGGGCCAGGTGTTATCCACTACCGTAATGCAATGATGTTGTTGGGCAATTTCTGCAATCGCAGCAATATCTGTTATTTTCAATAATGGATTGGAGGGCGTTTCAATCCAGATGAGTTTGGTTTCTTTTCTGATCTGTGCAATTACATTTTCCGGATTTGTCATATCAACAGCCGTATAGCTTATTCCCATTGAGGAGAATGCCAGATCCAATAAATGCTTTACGGCAAAATAAGTATCATCTGGCATGATGATATGATCTCCCGATTTGAGACTTTGAAAGATGGCATTCGCAGCTGCCATACCCGAGGCAAAGCTGATGCAGGAAGCCCCCTCTTCCAGCGTAGCGATTTTTTCTTCCAGTATCTGCCTGTTTGGATTATTGTAGCGACTGTAAATAAATCCCCCGGGAAAATCCGTTCCGGATTCTCCTCTTTCAAAAGTGGTGGAACTGAATAAAGGTGGAACTACTGCCCTTTCTTTATTTTCAATGTTGTGCTCGTGTATCAGGCGTGTTGATAAATCCATGATACAAGTTAGGATATTTTACGGGTTGATTTGTTTATTCGTTTATACGTTGAGCTGCTTAATCGATATTCATACAAATAAATCTCAACATTCCTTTTCACTTTATAAACTTTACAAACTTTTTACTCATTCACCATATGCCCATTTTACCAGCGTAGCACCCCAGGTGAAACCACCTCCAAAAGCTGCCAGTACAATATTGTCACCTTTCTTCAGCTGTTTTTCCCACTCCCACAAGCATAAAGGGATCGTAGCGGCAGTTGTATTGCCGTATCTCGAAATATTAATCATTACTTTTTCTTTATCCAGTCCCATGCGGTTGGCGGTGGCATCAATGATGCGCAAATTGGCTTGATGCGGAACCAGCCAGGCAATGTCGGCGCCGGTAAGATTATTTTTCTCTAAAAGTTCGGCACTCACATCAGCCATCCCTTTAACGGCAAATTTGAAAACAGACTGGCCTTCCTGATAGGCAAAATGTTCTTTGTTGGCAACCGTTTCCATGGAGGCGGGCTTTAACGATCCTCCTGCCTTCATATGTAAATAACTGCGTCCTGAGCCATCAGATCTGAGGATACTGTCTAAAATTCCATACCCTTCATGATCAGGTTCCAGCAACACGGCTGCAGCTGCATCGCCAAAAAGCACACAAGTGTTTCGGTCGGTATAATCTACTATGGCACTCATTTTATCGGATCCAACAACAACCACTTTTTTGTAACGGCCGCTTTCGATAAAAGAAGCACCGGTAGTAAGTGCGTATAAAAAACCACTGCAGGCGGCACTCAAATCAAACCCCCATGCGTTCACAGCTCCAATTTTATCGCATACAATATTGGCGGTGGCAGGGAAAACCATATCCGGAGTAACAGTTGCAACGATCAGACATTCTATTTCTTTAGGATCGATCCCTCTCTTTTTACATAATTCCAATACGGCGGGTGCTGCCATATCTGAGTTGGCAAGGCCCGGCGTTTTCAAAATCCTTCTTTCAGAAATTCCTGTGCGGGTGCGGATCCATTCATCGTTGGTATCCACCATTTTCTCGAGATCAAAATTGGTAAGTTTATCTTCCGGCACCCATCCGCTTACGGCTGTAATAGCGGCAGTTATTTTTTGCGTCATGTATACTTTGGTTATTTGATGGCCGTAAAAATACAGAAAAGGCAAATATTGTTTATTTGTTGATTCGTTTATTCGTTGATTTGATTCGATACCATGATATCCCGATACCCCGATACCATGACACCCTGTAATTCATTTCGACAATTCCTTCTCAATCGTCTCATAAGTTTGCTCCATTACTTTTTTTCTAACTTTCTTTTGCGTGTAGAAACGGATATAGAAGGCTGCCAGAATCGATAGGCCGATGCTGAAAGGAATTATTGTCATTGTGCGCAATCCGTATGGTCCTTCATCCATTCCAAAAAATTCCCCGATCATCCAGGTGCAGTTGGCAGTAATCCAGAAAACCACAGCGAGATTATGCATCAGTTCGCTATATATTTTTCTTGTTTGCCAGGTAATCATAAGTGCCGCTACTATTGTTGGGATAATCATAAATATGCCGATAAACCTGAAATTCATCGCCCAGCACAAATCTTTTACCAGCCAAAAAAGGATATGAAGATTTTCTATGCGCCGAAATCTGGAAGGAATAGAATAAATACGTCCGTCTGTCATCTTTGCTATTAAAGGTTAAAATTAACAACTACATTTCATTTTAAGTCAAAGGTCAAAAGGCAAAACCAAGAATAGTTTTTCGTTTTTCGCTAGTCGTTTTTCGAAAATCGAGAGACAATCAACGACAAACGAAACCAACAACGGTTTCTCCGTTATCTTTGCTCTCCTGAAAAGATAAAATTATGTTCAGAACGAATACATGCGGAGAATTGAGAATCGACCATAAAGGTTCGAAGGTAACGCTTGCCGGATGGGTACAGACAGTCAGAAAATTTGGTAGTATCACCTTTGTGGATCTTCGCGACAGATATGGGATTACGCAGCTTTTTTTAGGAGAAGACCTGAATGCTTTGCTGGATGAAAATCCGCTTGGTAGGGAATATGTATTGCAGGCTACGGGACTGGTCCGTGAACGCTCCAATAAGAACCCAAATATACCCACAGGTGATATTGAACTGGAAGTAGAGTCTTTCACCATTTTAAATAAGTCGGCGGTTCCGCCTTTTACCATTCAGGATGATACGGATGGTGGAGATGATTTGCGCATGAAATATCGCTATCTGGATCTGAGAAGAAATGCGGTCAAAAAAAATCTGGAGCTGCGCTATGCAGTAAATCGATCAGCAAGAAACTATTTGCATCAGCAGGGCTTTATGGATATTGAAACTCCATTTCTGATCAAATCAACACCGGAAGGTGCGCGTGATTTTGTGGTGCCATCACGCATGAATCCCGGTCAGTTTTATGCCTTACCGCAATCGCCTCAAACGTTCAAGCAGCTATTAATGGTGAGCGGATACGACCGCTATTATCAGGTGGTGAAATGTTTCAGAGATGAGGATCTGAGAGCCGATCGTCAGCCTGAATTTACGCAGATTGATTGTGAGATGGCTTTTGTGGAGCAGGAGGATATTTTGGAAATGTTTGAAGGGATGATCAAGAGGATTATTAAAGATGTAAAAGGAGTAGACTATCACGAAACGGTTGCACGCACTACATGGGAAGAAGCGATGTGGCAATATGGTAACGACAAGCCCGATATCCGTTTTGGCATGAACTTGTGCAATCTAAAATATCCTTCACATACTTTTCCCGGAAGAGCATCACTGGAATCTTTGATCGGAGGAGTAGATTTCAAAGTATTTGATGAAGCGGAAACTGTGATTGCTATTGCGGTGCCTGGTTGCAGTGAATATACGCGTAAACAAACTGATGAACTAACGGAGTGGGTTAAACGACCGCAGATTGGCATGAAAGGTTTAGTTTTTATTAAATGTAATACTGACGGCACCTATAAGAGTAGTGTTGATAAGTTTTATAATGAAGAAAAGCTCAAAGCCATTGCCAATGCTTCGGGTGCACAGGCAGGAGATCTGGTATTGATTCTTGCCGGCGCTGAGGAGCGTACACGTAAAGCGATAAGTGAGTTGCGTCTGGAGATGGGAGAACGTTTGGGTTTGAGAAAGAAAGATGAATTAAAATTATTATGGGTGCTGGATTTTCCTCTTTTTGAATATGCAGAAGAAGAGAATCGCTGGGTGGCGCGTCATCATCCCTTTACCAGTCCGAAGCCCTCGCAAATAAGTGATATGATCGATAATAGTCCGGTAATCGAAAATCCGGCTGAGTATCTAAAGCATCCTTATGCGTCCATTAAGGCAAACGCTTATGATATGGTTTTAAACGGAAATGAAATTGGCGGAGGATCTATCAGAATCTATCAGCGTGAATTACAGCAAAAAATGTTTGAAGCATTGGGTATGGATGCTGAAGAGCAACAACATAAGTTTGGATTTTTATTAGGTGCTTTTGAATACGGTGCGCCGCCTCATGGAGGGATTGCTTTTGGATTCGACAGATTGTGTGCGATATTAGGTGGAAGTGAAAGTATCAGAGATTTTATCGCCTTTCCAAAAAATAATTCGGGAAGAGATGTGATGCTGGATGCTCCTTCTTCCATTGATCAAAAACAAATGGATGAATTACAGATTAAACTGAACTTAAAGTAGCTATTATGATTACTTTCTATCGTATACTGTCATATATATTATTGTTTTTTGCCTTTTTTTTAGCATTAGGAGTCCTGATGATGTTAGGGCTCGCATTTTCCAATCCGGCGATATTGTTTACATTATTTATCGTAACTGCAGTTGTATTGTATTCTTTTAGCAGTTATCAGTTTTTTAGAAAAGGAATTCAAAGAGGGCAGTCCTTCAAAAAAAGCAAAAAAGATTTTATAAAAGTCAATGCTTATGTTGCTCTTTTTTTTGCTTGCATCAATTTTATACAGTCTTTCACAGTGATTCTTGACCCCAGTCTTTTAAGTGAAATGTTGAAACAGGTAAGTACGATCCAGCAACAGACAACAGGAATGTCGGGAGATCAGCTATTTACATTTATAAGAATTTTGTT
>CAZZJD010000117.1:0-5588 GCA_964654305.1 uncultured Chitinophagaceae bacterium | reverse complement strand
GTAATCTTAAGCTGCCAATTCGAGAGGTTTACCTTTTACTCAACTTGTGCTTAAATAAATTTATTTATTGTCTAATTTTTGGAAAGTTTCCAAAAATTAGTAATTTGATAACAATTTTATAATCAAAACTTAATTCACATGAGAAAATTGATGGCTATTCTTATTGCCATGTTCATGGTAGGATTTGCTTTTGCGCAGCAAAAGAAAGTCACAGGAAAAGTGAGTGGCGACGATGGTTCCCCTCTTTCAGGGGTGTCTGTTACCGTTAAAGGCACAAAAGCGGGCACTACTACTGCAGCAGATGGGTCATTCTCATTAGATGTTCCATCTAATGCGAAAACACTTGTCTTTTCCTTTGTAAATTATACAACTCAGGAAGTTTCGATTAGCAATTATGTTCCGGGTCGTACCGCTTTATCTGTTTCCATGAACTCAGAAGAAAAAACACTTTCTGAGGTAGTGGTAGTGGGGTATGGTACGCAAAAGAAAAGAACCGTTACTTCATCCATCGGTAAAATTGATCCGGCTCCGATTTCAGATCTGATCACCCCTTCTGTTGATCGTCAGCTTGCAGGACGTACGGCAGGTATTCAGGTGACAAGCCCAACCGGTCTTGTAAACGTAGCTCCCAGGATTCGTATTCGCGGGGTGAACTCAATTAACGGAGCCCGCGGCCCACTTATTGTTTTGGATGGTGTTCCTATCATTGATGGAGGTTTTTCAGGGGTTGCCAACACCAATGCATTAGCGGATATCAACCCGGCTGATATTGAATCTGTAGAAGTTCTAAAAGATGGTTCTGCAACAGCCATATATGGTTCGCGTGCGTCAAATGGTGTTGTTTTAATCACCACCAAAAAAGGACGTAGTGGTCGTTCAAATGTGAATTACAGTGTTGTAATCGGATATTCAAATCCATACAGTCGGTTTGACTTATTGAATGCAACTGAGTTCAATACCATTGCTAACGAAAAATTCACGAATGCGGGTCAGGCTGCTCAGGCATTTTTTAATGCGGACAGTACCAATACAGACTGGCAGGATCTGATTTATAACAAGAATGCGATGTCACAAACGCACAATCTTAGTATAGACGGCGGGAATGATCGCACTAATTATTTTTTCTCTGTCAACTATACGAATCAGGAAGGCATGGTCATTACAAATAATGTTAAGCGGTATGCCCTCAGATCCAATGTGCAACATAAAGTAAACAAGTGGCTTACTGTTGCCAATAATTTAACCATTTCAAGAACAGAAGACAATGATCAAAATAATGGAGGTAATGCGCTTTCGGGTGCTGTAGCAGCAGCGATTCGCTCGTTGCCTAATGTAAGAGCTTTTGATCCTGCTAATAGTGTATTTAGTGGCTATAACATATCATCCAATGGAGCAGCCTTAGGGCAGGATGCTAACCTTCGCCTGATAGACAACAACTATTCCAATATTGCTTTTGTGCTCAATAACAATCGATACAATTCCATTAAACATCGCATCCTTAATAATTTAAGTATTGATATCAAGCCTGTGCAATGGCTTACATTTACTTCTAAAGCAGGTATAGATTATGCAACAGGTGTTGATTTCCAGTCGCTCGATAGTCGCCACGGCGATGGAAGAAGTTTCCAGGGTCTTGTATTTAACCAAAATCTGAATAATCTTCGTTGGGTCTGGCAGAATTATTTGAATATCAATAAGACATTTACTAAACACACGGTTGGCGTAACCTTAGGAACAGAATCGCAAAATGAAACCTTTAGTAGTTTTAGTGGCCAAGGTAGACTTTTGTCAGATGCTTTTTTTGCCCAACAAAATTTGATTAGCGGAAGCTATGTGAATCAATTCAGTGGGGGTAGTTACAGTGAAGGTCCAGGATTTGTATCTTATTTAGGTCGCTTGAACTATGATTATGATAATAAATATTTCCTGCAGGCGTCAATCCGAAGAGATGGGTTATCCCGTTTCGCTGAGGCCAATCGTTTTGGCACATTCCCGGGTGTATCAGCTGGCTGGAGGGTTTCGGAAGAAAACTTCTGGAAGGGATCTAAGGCTTTAAGTTTCTTTGATGAAGTGAAAATCCGTGGTTCTTGGGCAAAAGTCGGTAATGATCAGATTGCGGGAGGACTATTCCCTTATCTGAGTCAGTATGGCTCAGCTCCATATGGAGGTTCGAGCGGAATCGCTGTTTCTGTGGTAGGTAATAGTGATTTAACTTGGGAAACAAATGAAAAACTGAATGTAGGTATAGATCTTACCTTCTGGAAAAATCGCCTGAATTTCACATTTGACTGGTTCCAAAACAACAATAACGGACTGGTGCTAGCTGCTCCGCTGCCAGTATCATTTGGTGTTCCCGGAAACTCTATCTTCCGTAATATCGGAGATATGCAGAATAAAGGATTTGAGATTTCTTTGGGAGGAACGGTGGTTAAAAACCGTAACTTCTCATGGGATATCAATGTGAACTATACATCTGTAGAGAACCAGGTGAAAGCGTTATATCTTGATCAGGATGTGATTGGCGCATATAATATCCTGAGAGTAGGACAGCCAGTTAATGCATTGTTTGGATATCAGTATGCAGGGGTTAACAGTGGAAACGGGAATCCCATGTATGAGACAGCAAATGGAACCATAATACAGGGTAATATTCCAACAAGCTCCTATTTTACTGTTATTAAATCAGATAATCCTGCTTTAGGTACCGCAACAACGCTTGCAGGAGCAGATCGTAGATTATTAGGTAATGTGTTGCCAACCTGGTTTGGCGGCTTTAATAATACCTTCCGTTATCAAGGATTCACATTAGACATGTTGTGGCGCTATTCCGGAGGTAACAAAATTTTTAATTTAACAGAACAAGAAGCTTTGGTTAATCAAGCATTTCTTAACAATGGAAAGGCTATATTAAACAGATGGCAAAAGCCGGGGGACATAACAGATGTGCCTCGACTTTGGTATGGTCGCGACAACTTCACCAATTTGCAACAGCAGGCAAGTTCTCGCTTTGTGGAATCGGGTGATTTTGCACGTCTGGAAAATCTTCAGTTAAGTTACTCATTCCAGCTTAAGGATACGAAAATTTCAGATGCCGGTATTAAGTCTTTCAGAGTATTTATTCAAGCTCAGAATCTGCTGTTGATAACGAATTATTCAGGGATTGACCCAGAAAATATAACAGAAGACGGTATCGACAACAATACGGTACCACGTCCTCGTGTATATTCATTTGGATTTAATCTTGGACTCTGATTTATATGACTATTTCATCTATAAAATTTATACACATGAAACGAAATAAAATTAAAATCCTGACTATTTTGTCAGCAGTTATGATTTTTATGAGCAGCTGCGAAAAGAAAGTATTGGATTTAGAACCATACACATCATTTTCGGATGCATCTGCTTTTACCGATGCAGCAAAAGTAAATCTAGCAATAAATGGTGTTTATGATGCTGCGCAAAGCGGATTTTACGCCGGAGGTGTAATACGTGGTTATCCTTTTGGTGCTGCTAGTATTCAACAGGGCGACATGAGAGGTGAAGATATGGCAAATGTTGCTGCATTTTATCAAATCACCTATGAGGCAACATATAATAACAGCTCACCTAATAATGGTTTCCAATTTCAAACACTTTATGCCCTTATCAACAAGGCGAATCTTGTAATAGAAGGCGTAAATGAAGCAGTATCAAAAGGTATTATTCCTGCTGCAACTGGTAATGCATATGTAGCTGAGTGTCGCTTTTTGAGAGCTTTGGCACATCATGAGCTGGTAATTAATTTTGCCCGCCCTTATGCCGATGGAAATGGAAATAAGCTAGGAATCATCTACCGCGATTTTGGTATCAACAGCGAGGCTAAGGCAGAAAAGGCGCGCGCTTTAAAAAGAGAAGATTTCCCCGTATCGCTGGTATATACCAAAATTTTAGAAGATCTGGATTATGCAGAAACAAACTTACCAAATGCTGCATCAATTAAAACGTACCGTGCTTCGAAAGCAGCCGCGATTGCGCTGAAGATGCGTGTGAAAATGCATATGGCTGACTGGCCGGGTGTTATTGCAGAAGGAAATAAAATCATCTCTGCTAACGCTCCTTTTACCAGCTCAATAGGAGGATGGAAATTAACAACAACTCCTGATGGTCCTTTTGCCAGCAACACTTCAGATGAAAATATATTTTCCATCAGAAATGATGCAACAGATAATCCAGGGGTTAATGGCGCATTAGCAAATATGTTAGGTGATCCTGCAATTAATGGTAGAGGACTAGTTGTGGTAAGCCCTATTATCTGGAGCAATAATCGTTGGCTTTGTTCTGATCTGAGAAGAGCATCATCTCTAATTCGAGTACCTCAGAATGTTGTTACTGGTTCCATTTCGAATGATACACTAAGACTTTCTGCTATCGTAACAGGAAGGTTAGCTGTTGGCCAAACACTTACTGGCACTGGAATTGCGCCAGGCACTACGATTCTTTCTTTAATTAGCGGAAGTGGTGTCAATGCTATTTATCGGGTTAGTGTTTCTCAAACTGTTCCAGCTGGCACTAGAATTACAGCATCTGAAGTTGTTTTGTATTCAAACAAATACCGTGATATCGCTGCACTTGGAGATGCCGCTCCAATTATTAGATACGCGGAAGTATTACTCATGCAGGCAGAAGCTGAAGCACGTAATGATGCCAGTGTATCAGCCCGTGCATTGGCGTTATTGAATGCAGTACGTAATCGTGCAGTAACTACACCAGCCGATCAATACACATTAGCCGCATTTCCAAATAAAAATGCATTGATCGGTGATATACTGCTTGAGCGCAGGATTGAGTTTATTGCAGAAGGCAAACGTTGGGGTGATATTCATCGTTTAGCATTAGATCCGAATTTTGCACCTTTCGCTGGTGGGGGAATACCAGCTAAAATAGGATCAGGGGCTACAAATGGCACCTGGTTCAACTGCGCAGGAGTAGCTTCAATTACTCGTTCAGTAAATTCTATCCCATATTCTGATTTCAGATTTCTATGGCCTATACCTTTGGCTGAAATACAGCAGAATCCTAATTATACGCAAAATCCCGGCTATTAATTATATAACTGAATTAACAAAAAGCCTCTCTATTAAGAGAGGCTTTTTGTTATAACACTAATACGCTGTCAATCTTTTAATAGCAAGGACTATGTAATCTCCAGGCGAACAAATAGCTCTGTTCCTCTTCTGGGCCCTATACTGTTGTAACAACTTCCCATTGTATGAATCATAAAAAAAGGACCAAATAGTGCCTTATATTCAAGTGAGCAACCTCCGAAAGGCGGTCCTGCCTGTTCAAAGGTTTTGTCGAATAATAAACCGATGATTTTTCCTTTGGGGTTTAATAATGAAGCGGCTTTCTCCACATACTCTTTCCTTCTTCCTGGCAGTATAGCACAAAAAAAAGTTTGCTCAATAATCACATCATATTTTCCTTCGTGCTGAAAAAAATCTTCACAAAGCACCTTGATCGCAGGAATATGAAGGAATTTTTCTTTGAGATGTTCTGTTGCTTTAGGTGCAATATCGATCAATGTAATATTGGTAAATCCCTGTTTT
>CAZZJD010000116.1:0-5632 GCA_964654305.1 uncultured Chitinophagaceae bacterium | reverse complement strand
GTTTCAAAAAAATACGGAATGTCTCCGGAATGATTTATTTCAATCTCAACAATACGAATCCCTTTCTCCAGTAATAGTCCGCAAGGAATGATCTGATATTCTTTTTCTGTGAATTTTTGAGATGAATAATTGATTTTAGGGTCGCTAGTATTCGAATATCGTGTAACCGATTCCGTTAGTTCGAATGTTATACCAGTAATTTCTCCCAGGTATTGGAAAATATATTCAATGCGCGACGTGATGGTTGGGGTGTATACCAGCATAGGACACTATCCTCCCTTTTTTTCTCTCCACAACTGGTTAAAGCTTTTCTCCGGAAATTGCAGTTCGCCTCTGTGCCTGGACCAGCTTTTTACAAAATGTTTGATCATCCAGGTTTTCATTTTGGCCTTCCCCTGATTCATCAGACTACGGTGTAATGAAATCTGTTTCCACACTTTCCATGCAATTCTTTCTCCGAAAGGGGCAAGTCCGTGTTCTACTGCTTCTGCTCTGTTTTCCAATAATAATTCGTGCAGATTGATTCGTACCGGACAAACTTCTGTACAGTTGCCGCATAAAGAAGATGCATAACTTAGATGTTTATAATCATCCAGATCTTTTAGATGAGGTGTTAATACTTTTCCGATAGGGCCGCTATATGTGGTGCCGTAACTATGGCCGCCGATATTTTTGTAAATCGGACAGGCATTCAAGCAGGCGCCACAGCGAATACAGTATAAACTTTCGCGGGTAGCAGGATTACTTAATACGTTGGTTCTTCCGTTATCGAGCAATATCACGATCATTTCTTCCGGACCATCCGTTTCATTTACTTTCCTTGGTCCAGATAAAATACTATTATACACGGTTACTTGCTGACCAGTGCCGTAAGCAGCTAATAAAGGCCAGAAAAGACTCAAGTCATTGATGGATGGGATTACTTTTTCAATACCGACAATCACAATATGTGTTTTTGGAAAAGCAGTACTTAATCGGGCGTTCCCTTCGTTTTCTGTAACAGCAATTCCTCCGATATCAGCCAGAATAAAATTGGCCCCTGTAATACCGATCTCTGCTTTTACATATTTCTCTCTTAAGATCTTTCTCGCAACCTGCGTGAGCTCTGTCGGCGTAGCATTTGGGTCGGTACCTAATTTTTCTGCAAAGAGTTTTGCTACATCTTCTTTGCTTTTATGCATCGCAGGGGTAACGATATGATAGGGAGCTTCCCCATCCAACTGCTGAATATATTCGCCCAGATCTGTTTCCACACTTTCTATTCCGTTTGATTCAAGAAATTCATTCAAATGAATCTCTTCGGTTGCCATACTCTTACTTTTGACAACTGTTTTGCAATTTTTATCACGACATATTTTAAGGATCTCAGCGCAAGCTTCAGCAGCATCCTGAGCCCAGATCACTTTCCCTCCTCTTCCTGTGAATTGTAACTCGAAAGTCTCCAATTGTTGATCGAGGGTTTCGATAGCACGCCATTTTATATTTTTTGCCCGTTCCCTGGCGGTCATTACATCAATGAACTGAGATTTTCCTTCCGGGACTTTTGCGTTGTATTTGCCGATATTGAAATTGATCGTATGCCTGTGCCTCAGATCAGAAGCTTTTTCAGCGCCCGCTTGCATAAATTTTTCGGCAATGGGATTCATTTCAACTTTCGATTAAATTTAGAATGAAGATAATTGATCTCAGCCTTCATTTGTGTTTTTGTTTTCCTGAAAATACTGTCCCGCGATTTGATCCAATACCTCATAAAAATCTTCCCCGTATTTCCGAATCAGCGGTTCTTTTAGGAATTGATATACGGGTACTTTCAATTTTTTACCTAATGCACAGGCCGGGGCGCAGAGTGTTTCCCGGGGTTCATAGTTAACATATTCAATATCGGTATTTTCACTTTTAGATATTTTGACAGGGAAGAGATGACAGGAGATGGGTTTCTTCCATGCAGATCCGCCTTCATTATAAATGGTTTCGAAGCTACACTTAAAAATACCTGCTTTGTCCCGAAATCCGTACACACACATGCCGCTTCCAATGGTGGGGGTGACCCATCCAAATTCAGCATCGTACACATAACGCCCAACTTTTTCTGCTATCTGAATGCCTTCCATTGTCATGAGTGGTTTTACTTTTTCGTAAAGGGCATCTACTTGCATTTTCTCTTCTTCCGTAAGCGGAGCTCCTGCATCACCTTCCACGCAGCAGTCGCCCTTACAGCGCTGCAGGTCACAGACGAAATGCTCTTCCACCACTTCATTACTCACATATATATTGTCGATGATGACCATTATTTTGAATTTATGCAAAAGTACAATGACAACCCGACAACCTGACAACAGCCTCGCCGAAGGTGAGGCGGAGAACCTCTTTTAAAAAACTGACATTCGGTAGGTTTCCGGGTAGAAAAAACTCAATATGATTCTGAAAAATTATACGCTGGTACTTACCTTTGCGGCGCTATGGCAAATACAGTGCTCCATAACGAATCAATTCCCTCCGATAGAAAAAAGATAATTGTTTTAGGCAGCGGTCCCAACCGTATTGGTCAGGGAATCGAGTTTGATTATTGCTGCGTGCATGGTTTACTGGCCATTAAAGAGGCCGGATATGAAGCTATCATGATCAACTGTAATCCTGAAACCGTGAGTACTGATTTTGATATGGCAGATAAATTGTATTTCGAGCCGGTCAACTGGGAACATCTTTGGGAAATTATTGAATTAGAAAAACCTTATGGTGTAATTGTCCAATTGGGCGGACAAACCGCTTTGAAGTTAGCCAAGCGTCTTCATGAAAAAGGGATTCGTATCATTGGTACTTCTTTTGATAGTATGGATATTGCAGAAGATCGCGGTCGGTTCAGTGATCTTTTGAAAGAATTAGATATCCCTTATCCGCAATACGGTACTGCCTATACAACGGATGATGCCATGGAAGTAGCCAAGCAGGTCGGCTATCCGGTGCTGGTGCGTCCGAGTTATGTGTTGGGTGGACAAAGAATGCGCATTGTGATCAATGATGAGGAGCTAGAAAAAGCAGTGTTGAGTCTGATCAAACATTTACCTGGCAATAAAATATTAATTGATCATTTTCTGGATCGTTGTCAGGAAGCTGAAATTGATGCTATCTATGATGGCGAGAATTTTCACGTGATGGGGGTAATGGAACATATTGAGCCAGCGGGTATTCACAGCGGAGATAGTCATGCGGTATTACCTGAATTCAATCTCACTCCGTTGGTTGTTGCTACTATGGAAGAGTATGCCAAAAGAATCGCTCAGCGTTTAGATATTAGAGGTCTCATCAATATTCAGTTTGCCATTAAAGATGGAAAAGTATTTGTGATTGAAGCGAACCCGCGCGCATCTCGCACTACACCATTTATTGCCAAAGCGTATCAGATCCCTTATCTTAATATCGCAACCCGAGTAATGATGGGTGTAAATAAGCTGACGGATTTCAAATATGAAAAGAAGCTAACCGGCTATGCGATTAAAGAGCCTGTTTTCAGTTTCAATAAATTCCCTAATGTAAATAAGGAGTTAGGTCCTGAAATGAAGAGTACGGGTGAAGCCATTCGCTTCATCAAAGACCTTCGCGATCCGTGGTTTCGTCAATTGTATAAGGACAGGAGTATGTATTTGAGTAAGTAATTTAACGCAAATTATACCTCACTCCCAGAAACCCTCTCAGCCCCTGATTAGTTCCATATATATAAGTCGGATCGAATGTCAGACCAAAGGGATTTTCAGGTGTAACTAACGCATTTCCGTTGGCGTCAAAATCAACGTTTTTGTCGAAGGGGTCATGCGCCCTGGCAATAAGAAAAGGATTACCATTATTCGGTGTCCAGTTCAATAAATTCTTGATACCCCCATAGATCTCCCATCCTTTTTTGAATTTTTTCGTGAGTTGAATATTTTGAATACTCCAAACCGGCGAATACTCCCTTCTGGGGTCCAGAGGACTCAGTAAGGGTAAACGCATTGGGCCGTAGAGATTGCCGGTATAATCTATTGTGATTCCCTTTGAACGCAGGGTATAACTGATATTCCATACGCCCGAAAAATTTTCCGCAAAAAGCTGGCGTGTTTTGATGTTGTTCTCTACATTATAAACATCCATATAGGTTACGCCTGTCATGATCTTTATGCCCATATCAAAGGTCATATCGAGATTGAGCGAAGCGCCTCTTGTCACACCATATCCGTCCAGATTGGCATAGATAATCTTGTTGGGGTCGGTATCATAATCCGGAATGATCTTATTATCAAAATAGGTATAGAATGCCGCAGCATCCAGATTGATAAAGATTCCGTTGCCGGCATAAAACTTTTTCGTAAAAGTGATATTCCCATTCCAGGATGTTTCCGGGTTCAATGCTTCCTGAAATACAACTTTTCTTGCTCCGGTCAGTGAAGCATGATCTTCGGTGAATACATTGGCAATACGGTATCCGTTACCTAAACTGACGCGCAATATATTTTTTTTATCAACTGAATTCCATTTGTAGTTCAGGCGCGGTGAGAAGATGCTTCCGTGTATGGAGTTGTAATCATACCGCACCCCTAACAATAATTTATGCTGATCACTGAAGCGAATCTCATCCTGTATAAATATACCTGGCAGATAGGTTTGTGTCGGTTGATTGCTGTTAAGATCGATACTAGCTGTTGCTGGAGTGTTATCGTCATAAAACGTATACCGAAATGAACTTCCGAATAAGAGCTGGTGCTTTTTAATCGATTTATTCCAGCTCAGCAATCCAAATCCGATATATTGTTTACCGAGGTAAGTTATATTACCATACACACTGTTTTGATCATGACCATTGGCACTGAACTGAAATGTAATATCCTCTTTTACCGGAAGTTGATACGTTCCAAATACCTCCCAGCGATTGGTATAGATGCTTTCCCCGTAAATACTGTCGCCACCTCTGAAAGTTCGCTTCCATCGGGTATCACCTCCCCAACGGTCCTCATATACATAGCGCGCCGCAATGGAAAAGATGCGATTATTCTTTCTTTGTATATCCCATTTATTGAACACTGATATCCGGTTTTGCAAACTCATATCGGTCATGCCATCCAGATTATTATCAATAGGAAGGCTGTAGTTAAAATAATTGATGCCAGTGAGTGCTTGTATTTTTTCACCTACTTTCCATTTCGTGGCGATATCGGTATTGATCTCCGCCCAGCTTGTTGAAAAAATATCCGCCGAAAACATCGGTGCTGCGCTTGGTTTTTTGGTGATGATATTGATGAGTCCTCCCACCGCTTCACTTCCGTATAAAGTAGAGGCCGGCCCTTTGACCACTTCCACCCGTTCGATTAGTGACTGAGGAATGCCTGAAAGCCCGTACACTGTCGCTAGTCCGCTAACGATCGGCATACCATCGATAAGTACCATGGTATAAGGACCTTGCATGCCATTGATCTGAATATCGCCCGTATTACAAACACTGCAGTTTAGTTGAGGCCGGATGCCATTCATATACTGAATCGACTCAAACAGATTGGGTGCAGGATTGCTGCGAAAAAATTTATGGGAATACACTTCTATGGGTGCCGGACTTTCCGGACGAGAGATTTCCCTCATCGTACCTGTAATTACCAATTCGGTGAGT
>CAZZJD010000115.1:0-5724 GCA_964654305.1 uncultured Chitinophagaceae bacterium | reverse complement strand
GGTCGATTTTATTCGAAATAAGGTTGTTCTCAAGCAAGTAATTGCTGAAACAGATTTGCTTGAGAAGTTTTCTGTACTCGAATCTGCAATACCATGGATACATATTTTAGGAGGAGTTTTGATTATTATAGGAATGTATACCCGGCTGGTAATATTTATACAGATACCTTTAGTTATCGGCGCTATCATTGTTTTGTATAACACCAAAAACGCCTCCTTTTACAGTATAGAAATGATATTTGCTGTAATAATTCTAATTATGCTATTAATCTATTTGAAGTTTGGAGATGGATTTTATTCATGGAGAAATTTAATTCGTAAAGAAAAGGACATTGTTTAATATGATGACCTTTTTCTTAGTTAAATGACACTCTTTTCGAAATTTAATGCAATTGACATGCTGATATGGAAACGGTACATGAATGGAACGAAAAAATTATTTTGCTGATTGAATCATTGAAAAAGTTGCATCCGGAGCTTATAGGTTTTTTGGATGAGATGAAAATAACGCTGCCAGATATTAAAGATCCTCAGATCAACATTGAAGCATTGAAAGAATATTTTAATGAGCTTTTAAATATGCAGCATATAAATGATAAGCATAGCTGAAAAGTGCGTGATAATTTTATCTTATTTACGGGAAATCTTCCTTGTCAGTACATTAATAAAAAGTTCGACAGGGGGTGCTATTTGTGTTGAACTTCACTATAAAGTGGCTTATAAATATTTTTGTAATAGCTCTTTAGGGATATGACAATAGTCGTTTGGGTATTTATCTAATCTATCTTGATGTTCATCGGCACTCTTAATATAATTCATAAGAGGAAGGACTTCGACTACAATTTTGTCCCGATCTACTCTTTCTGAAATAAAATTCATTGCCTCTTTCAAATGCCGATGATCTTTACTATAGATACCTGTGCGGTATTTTTTCCCCACATCATTACCTTGTTTATTCAAACTGTAAGGATCAATAATCTCAAAAAAATAATTCATTAGTTGAGAAACAGTTACAATTTTAGGATCAAAGTCTGTTTTTACGCATTCAGCATAACCATCATATTCGCCTTCAAGAGTATTTGAATAACCATTTGCTCGCCCGGCTTGAGTATTTATAACGCCTTTTAAAGTTTTGATATACGCTTGAACACCCCAAAGACAACCCCCTGCAAAATATATGGTTTCAACCATGGTATTCATCTGTTTTCTATGGTCAAATATAAATAGTTAGTAGCTGAGAAAACAAAATCATAACTTAACTAATCGATTATTTTTAAAAAGAGCTAACTGAAACGTGTACGATAATTTGGGAACCTTAAATACGTTTTCCAATACTCGTCCGGATCCAATTAAACTTATCAAATAGAAGAGGCTAGACAGGTAATAGATGCAGCTGTAATGCATGGATTGATTTTTTTATTAACAGGAAAGTGAAGTAAAGTGGTGAAATCGTGATTATTCAACACTAAAAACTAGTTTTATTAATTTTACCGAATGATACGACGAGGCGATTTGAATGATGTTGTGCTTTTGCAGACCATTGGCAGACAGACCTTTGCAGATACCTTTGGTAATACTTGTACCAAGGCTGACATGCAGGGTATTTTGGAATCGTATTTCAATTCAGCACAGGTTGCCTTAGAATTGGCTGATAATAGCGATAACTTCTTTTTCTATGAGGAGGATGGAATTGTGAAAGGGTATATGAGAATTAACGCCAAACATATCTGTCCATTGGATTCATTCCAAAATCAGAAATGTATAGAGCTGGTTAGATTATATGTCTTAAAAGAATTTCATGGTACTGGATTGGCAAACAAGCTTATGGATTTTGCTATTGATTTTGCCCGTAAAAACGACTTCACTGTGATGTATTTGTCGGTTTGGGAATACAATTTTCGCGCACGTGGGTTTTACGAAAAACACGGTTTTGTGAATTCAGGCAAAGAAAATGATTTCCCACTGGGTTCAACACCCCAAACGGACTACTGGTTTGTGAGGGAGTTATAACGAATAAGTCCCACATTGCTGTGAGGATTTTGTGCTCCCCTTATTGACGAAAGATGCAGCCTTGATTCGGTAATTGAGTCTTTAAGGATCAAAGAAATTACGAATAAATAATATTATTCAGGCTTTGCCCAGAAGAATTTTGGATTATGTGTAAAGTATGTGTGGTAGGCATTCTTTTGTGGAATATCGACAATAGACAAGAGTTGTACATAGGTAATTACTTTCCCCTTTTCAACAGTTTCTGTATTGTATTCACTGACAAGGGGACATTCTATTCTGTACAAATTCTTAGCCATATAGTTTTCCAGATAGTATTCTTTTTTTTGCGATTGCTGTCTGTTCCAATTGGCATCTGGATTAAGTATGAGTGGCTTGCCATTTATCAATCTCTCTCGAACTTCGTCTATTCCCAATAAATCTCCTTTTTCATCCATCACATATGCATCCATTGTTGGATCCATCCAAATCCATTTTTTCAAATCATTGCTGAAAACCATATTGATCACATGACAATCAGGATCAGAGGTGTCTTTGGGCAAACAGGTGACAAATCTTGATTTGATCCCCATTGACAAATAACATTCATTCAATACTGTTGCAAGTCCACGACAATTCAGGCCCCTGCCCTCTTTTTTACATACAGAAATCATGTTCAATGCATTCTTGACTTCAGGATTAGCGTGCTGACCATCATGAGGAATCAGATCATGAACCCAATGCATGAGATTGATGATTTTAGATATTTCATCTCCTGTTCCGGCAATGGAATCCAATTGAAGTTCCTTTCTTATTTTCACAAGACTCGGATGACCCATAGATTGGTATTCAAATATTGGACTGTCGGCTTTGTTTGAGTGATTATAATTTTTTGCCTCCTTTAAAATGGATAAATAAGACCTCTTGTATTGCACTTGAGTGTAGGCCGAATCTTTACCATTCAATAAAATCATGAAATCATGTTTCCAATTTAATTTCTGTTTTACCTTGATTTTGATGGAATCGATATCCGTATAGAAAATCACTTCCTTATTTGAGGTGGTAAAAATATCAGGCTTTGATTCTGGAGCAATTGTCCAAGATCCTTTATTAAGTTTGTTTCCATCCTTAATATCAACTAAACTTGAATTAGCTTTAATAGTTATTATTTTTTTCTGAGCCTTAGTGGGGGTCAGTGTTACAATTAATGATACAAAGATTAAAATTGATTTATTCATTCGATTATTTTTTCGACTATTGTTTAAATTACTGCATTTTACTACCTGATTATTATATCACCATACCCCGATTTTGCGGTAATCTTATTTTTCCCAACACCAAAAATCAGTTTTCCGTAAGATTCTAATTTCAAATCTGTTCTATTGATTTTTACTTTGCCAAAACCTGTTTTTAAATCCAGCTCACAATCAGCAATAAGATTCAAGATCTGACAATCTATTTTACCATAACCGGATTTGAGATTGATTTGTTCCGAAATAGTAATCTTATTGGCTTTGATGTCTCCATAGCTGGTTTGGATGTCGATTTTGCCATTCAAATCATTTAAATCAATATCTCCATAGCCACTATACAAATTAATATTACCCGAAAGTAGCGTCGCTTTTATATCTCCATAAGTTGTTTGAAAGTCGTATTCATTGTTTTTTAATCCGATGGCATCTATGTCACCAAAACTTGTTTTAATCTGTACCGAAATATTTTCAGGTACTTCAAACGAAAGATTGGAGATTTCTTTTGAATAACTGACGCCGATATTCACTGGATTTTTTCTTTCTATTTCAATAATTAAAACAGAATCCTTTTTTTCATAACTAACCTCACATTCCCTGTTTTTTCTGGTGTAAATCCCTTTCACTTTGTATTTGTAATTATAACTCATGGCAACATTACTTCTATTGCTGCCGTTAACCGTTATTTCATTATTTACACGACCCTTGAAAACCAAGGCTTTTACGCCATTGAAAACCGTATCTATATATAAACTATCATTTGAAGATACCCAGGCTCCAGAAGAAGTGTAATCCCCATTTCTCTCAGGTGTTTCAGTTGTATCAATGGTGCCGATTTTTGAAATTTCATTTACAAATGAGGGCGCTTCTTTTTGACTAGGAATTAAATTTACGTCAACCGGACTATCAATGAATGAAGGCGGTGTAAATGGCAAGAGATTTTCAGATTTGTTTTTTTCAATGGCCTGGATTGTTATTGTTGGGATAGTAGAATTTGTATCCTTTTCCGTGATGAGAATACCTTGTTTTTCTTTTTTGTAAGAGTCCTCTGTTGAAAACAAAACGATAGTACTGATTATTGCGGCGGCAATTATGGAACTCATAATGAATAGTTTTTTTTGAAGTAATTTTTCAATAATGGTTCCTCCTCCGGTTACAGTTGCTGCGTCTATCCATTGGGAAACCTCAGCAACATTTGTTTCTGCCGGAGTACTCTTTATATCAGCAAATATTTTTTGTAATGACTCCTCTGTCATGGTATAATGTTTTTAGATTCATTTAATTCTCGTAGCAATGCAAGAAGTTTTTGTCTTCCTCTCGACAACTGTTGCCTGACAGCTTCTTCTGATTTATTTTGATAACCTGCAATTTCTCGTACTGAGAATCCGGTAATTTCAAAAAAGATAATGGCGTCTCGTTGATCTTCAGGCAATAAGGATAGTGCTTTGTACAACTCTTCTATCTCTGATTTTCGGTTTGATTCGGGCAACTGAAAATGATTGGATTCTGTGATCTCATTTAAGTCTGCATGCTTGACTTTTCTTCGATCGTTGGCCAGTATACGGGTAGCTATGCCAAACAAAAAGAAAAGAAACTTTTCACGGTCTTTAACTTGTTCAAATTTTGAATAGGCGATCAATAGTGTCTCCTGCATCAGATCCTTAAACGGCATTTGGCCATAGGCTCTTGCCTTACAAAATCGTTCAAAGGATTGATGTACAGGTTCGTATAGGGATAAAAAAAGTTCTTTTTGATCTTGCATAAATAACCGTTAATCGGTCGCCTACAATGTATATGTAAAAGAATGCAAAAAAGTGACAGGCAGTGTACAACTTTTTTATTAACCTGAATGATATGTTCATAGGAAATGGATCTAATAATGATCTTAGCTGGATTTTATCCGAAAAAATCACTTTTGACGAAAATAAAGATGCAACTAGCCTAACTCACTGATAGATAAAGAAAAAGCCATCTGCCCACGATTTGGGCGGATGGCTTGTGCAGTGTGGCTCCCCTTCTTGACGAAAGATGCAGCTATAATGCGGTGATTGAGTTTGTAGCTATCAAAAAAATAAAGGATTAAACATCCTGTAAAATAAATGAAGATTTTATGAAAAAGTACAACTACTAATTTCAATTTGCAATTTCTTTTTCAATTTGTTGTAGTAAAAAATCTTGTCCAAATGTGAGTTTCTTGGCTAATGAACTATTCGGTTCAATCACTCTCCAAAAAGGTGTGATATCCTCTATACGTTTTCCTTGTTGCAACTTTTCATAGTTTGCTTCTGCTACAATTCGCAAAAATATTCCTGTAGTTACAGGACAAGTGTAATCAGCATTATTCTCTAAGGCAAGGTCTTTTCGTAATGTTTTTATGTCTATTCGCTTTCCAACACCAATTTCTTGAATATACTCATCTATTAGTTTTGGAGAAGCAATAAACATATTACTGCCTGCTGGAATATCAGCAAAGTCAATGTCAATTCGT
>CAZZJD010000114.1:0-5740 GCA_964654305.1 uncultured Chitinophagaceae bacterium | reverse complement strand
TCATTTTCTTTTTTTTCTTCTCCTTCAAATCCACCAAAAGCAATCGTCGGGTTGGAGGAAGTAAAAAACCAAATTGAACGACTTCTGATCATATACCACAACCAAACCGCACTGATTGGCAAGTACAATATTTTGAAAGGCCACAACTCCCAGTTGATTAGTCGTTGAAGTATATTCTTAAACATTGGCTCAAAGATAATCGAGCCTGGCAAAAAGTTCCCTGATGAGAAAGCATATGATTAGCTGTTTTCCATTAGTTTTGAAAAAAATCTATTGCATGCATATACCATCAATGGCTGAAATGATGGCCAATAATGAACAACCTGAAATACTTTTTTGGGTCGGATGCGCAGGAAGTTTTGATCAGAGGGCTCAAAAAGTAACTAAAGCATTCGCAATGATCTTACAGGAAGCAGGTATTCGTTTTGCCATATTAGGGAAAGAAGAAATGTGCACCGGTGATCCTGCCAGAAGATCGGGCAATGAATTCTTATTTCAAATGATGGCGTATAACAACATTCAAACGCTTAACAATTACGGCATCAAAAAAATTGTTACCGCCTGCCCTCACTGTTTCAACACCCTCAAAAATGAATATCCTGCTCTGGGTGGAGATTATGAAGTGATTCATCACACTACTTTATTACAGCAACTTATTAATGAAGGAAAATTAAAACTGAAGGATGGCGGCAGCTTTAAAGGAAAAAGAATCACCTATCATGACAGCTGCTATCTAGGCAGAGCTAATCAGATTTATGAAGCACCTCGCCAAATACTGGAATTGCTCGATGCAGAATTGGTTGAAATGAAAAGATGCCGATCTAATGGATTATGTTGTGGAGCAGGCGGTGCGCAGATGTTTAAAGAAGAAGAAAAAGGAAATACCCGGGTCAACTGGGAAAGAGCCAATGAAGCTATTGAAACAAACGCAAGTGTCATTGCTGCCGCATGTCCTTTCTGCAATACGATGATGACCGACGGCATGAAAGTGGCAGGCAAAGAAGACAGCGTGCAGGTATTAGATGTGGCAGAGTTGATAGCTGAGCATTTACAAAGCAAATAAAGTAATCTGGGTGTCAGTCCGGCCGTTTATCTCATAAATTACGGTCGTACTGTTGTCAGGTTGTAGTGGTATCGATCCAGCACTTTAAATAAAATCTTCTTCTCCTAATTACTAATTGTTAATTATTAATTACTAATAACCTGTCAAGGGATTTCTGTTTGCTTCTTCAAACTCCTTCCAAATATTTTGTGTTATCTGTGCAGCGGGAAGAATATCATCCAATAATGCACTCACCTGACCTATTTCGAGCTCGCCCTCTTCCATATCCCCTTCAAACATACCTTTTTTGGCACGGGCTCTTCCCAAAATTTGCACCAATTCTTCTTTAGTAGCACCTCTTTCTTCCGCCGCCTGCACCTGACTATAAAAGTGATTTTTTAAAAGACGAACAGGTGCCAGTTGCTTCAGCATAAGCTTCGTATCTCCTTCAGTGCTATTGATCACAGCCTCCTTGAATTTAATATGACTGCTGGCTTCCTCACTAGCCACATATCTTGAACCAATCTGAACAGCCTGCGCGCCCAAGACCATGGCCGCCAGCATTTGTCGACCGGTAGCAATTCCACCCGCTGCAATAACAGGAATATCTACCGCCTTGCATACTGCCGGAATTAGCACCATCGTTGTAGTTTCTTCCCTTCCATTATGTCCGCCCGCTTCAAAACCCTCTGCCACCACCGCATCACATCCAGCTTCCTGCGCCTTAATCGCAAATTTGCTACTACTTACCACATGAACCACCTTAATACCATGTTCTTTCAGTTGAGATGTCCATAATTTTGGATTGCCTGCACTCGTAAATACAATAGGCACTTTTTCATCAATAATGGTCTGAATATGTTTGTCTATATCTGGATATAACATAGGCACGTTCACGGCGAAAGGACGCGCTGTTGCCTGCTTACATTTTTGAATATGCTCTTTTAGCACATCCGGATACATACTGCCACTGCCAATAATACCTAATCCTCCGACATTACTAACGGCAGCGGCTAATCGCCATCCGCTAGCCCAGATCATACCGGCCTGAATAATAGGAATATCTATACCAAATAAACGGGTAATGGAATTTTGAAACATGATGACAATTTGATCGTTATGCGCAAGATAATTAACCCAGATGAATTTCGGTATTATCCCCGATATTGAGACTACGGCTTTCACCCTTCACTTCTGTGTCACTGCCAATCAGACTTTGTTCGAGTACAATATCAAACAAATCAGCATACGCGCCAATAATAGATTCTTTGATGATCGAATGGCTGATGGTTGTATTTTCTCCAACCGAAACATTAGGGCCAATAATTGAATTCCTGATCTCGCAGTTTTTACCAATACTTACCGGAGGCACAATGATGACATTATCAAACTTCTGTTCATCTGAGACTGCATTTCCAAATTTCTTCAAAAGGGTTGCATTTGATTCAAGCAGAGATTCCTTATTCCCGCAATCAAACCAATTCAATACTTTAAGCGACTCAAATTTAGTCCCCTTAGCAATCATACATTCAATTGCATCGGTAAGATGAAACTCATCACAACTTCTGAGTCCTTCTTTCAGATTATTTTCCAGACAGTCGAAGAGTGTTGAAGATTCTTTGATTTTATAAATACCCACAAGCGCCATATTACTTTTAGGGATCTGAGGCTTTTCTATAACACGAGTGATGCTTCCTTCTTCATCAATTTCAGCGACGCCGAAATGACGCGGATCATCTACTCTTTTTACCCCTAAAACAGAGTAAGGAGCTTCAATCAATTGTCGTACATCATATTCACATATTGTATCTCCTAAAACAATGACCAACTCTTCCCCATCAACTGCACCCTTTGTAAGAGAAATCGCATGCCCCAGCCCCAAACGATCGTGTTGGTAAATAAATGTGGATTGAATTTGGGGGTAATGCTCCTGAACATAATCCTGGATTTTATCTCCCAGATACCCCAATACAAAAACAAAATCCCGAATACCTGCATCTTTCAGTTGCTCGATGATAATGGAAAGTACCGTTTTCCCAGCTATAGGAATCAGCGCCTTGGGTTGGGTATAGGTATGAGGACGAAGCTTAGTCCCTGCTCCCGCTACCGGAATAATTGCTTTCATTGAAATATGCTTTATTCAAATCCATGTCTTATTTAAAAACATAGAACTTGAAGGTTGGTCTGTTTTGCTTGCCGAAGGTCGAAAGTAGGAATTTTTAATAAGATCCCCCTTGATCTTTATCCATAGTTGTTCATAAAAAAGCTAAACAGCCTGAAGTTCCTACAGATCAGCCGCTTATTTTTGCATGCATTTTATAAAACAATCATTATGTACAACGATAAAGCTATTTTCGACCTATTGGGTAAAGAGCTGGAAAGACAAAGAAACGGCATTGAGCTGATCGCTTCAGAGAATTTTACCTCGCTAGAAGTGATGAAAGCTATGGGCAGCATTGCCACCAATAAATATGCAGAAGGCTACCCAGGAAAAAGATATTATGGGGGATGTGAAATTGTTGACGAGATCGAAACCTTAGCCATCGAGCGACTGAAGAAAGTTTTTAATGCTTCATGGGCCAATGTACAACCTCATAGCGGCGCTCAGGCAAATACGGCCGTATTTGTCGCCTGCCTGAAACCCGGTGATGCCATTTTAGGATTAGACCTGAGCATGGGGGGGCATTTAACCCATGGAAGTCCGGCTAACTTCAGTGGAAAAACATATCGCGCCTTCTTTTATAGTGTAGATAAAGAAACGGGACTGGTCAATTACGAGGAGTTGGAACGTGTGGCCAGAGCCGAAAAACCTAAAATGATCATTTGTGGCGCGTCTGCCTACAGCCGCGACTGGGATTATAAACGTATTCGTGCCGTAGCAGATGAAATAGGTGCATTAGTATTGGCCGATATCGCCCATCCTGCCGGATTGATCGCAGCCGGACTCTTAAATGACCCCTTCGATCATTGTCATATTGTTACTTCTACCACCCACAAAACCTTAAGAGGCCCTCGCGGTGGTATCATTGCGCTACGCCATGACTTTGAAAACCCAATGGGCGTCAAAGACCCCAAAGGGAATATACGCCTGATGAGTCAGTGTCTGGATCTGGCTGTTTTCCCGGGCATGCAGGGCGGACCTCTGGAACATGTGATAGCCGCTAAAGCCGTTGCATTCGGAGAAATACTGACCGATGATTTTAAAGCTTACGGGAAGCAAATTATTTCAAATGCACAAGCCATGGCCAAAGCCTTCGTTGATAAAGGTTACCAACTAATCAGCAATGGCACCGACAATCATTTAATGCTGATTGATCTTCGCAACAAGAATATCACCGGCAAAAAAGCCCAGGAAACACTCGACAGGGCCCATATCACCCTCAATAAAAACGCGGTACCTTATGATGATAAATCACCTTTTGTTACCAGTGGCATTCGAATTGGGGTACCTGCAGTGACCACACGGGGATTAAAAGAAAAGGATATGCAGGTTATAGCCGACATGATCGATAAAGTGTTGATGAATGCAGATGATGAGCAAGTGGTAGCTTCCGTCAAGTCGGATGTGAATGCATTTATGAAAGCGTTTCCATTGTATCCGGAGTTGTAAGTTGTAGATTATAAGTTAACTCAAAAGGCAAAACCTAAAATCGTTGGTCGATGGTCGTTGTTCGAAACAGACGAAAAACGAGAAACGATACACGATAAACGAAATAAAAGCCTGATTTTTTTTAAATAAATTCATAGAATGATCCAACGCATTCAAACACTTTGGCTATTATTGGCCGGCATATCTACACTACTGACATTAAAATACCGTTTTTTAGCCGGGCAAAAAAATGGCATCGAATTTTCGTTAACCGGCGCTTCAAAGTTTTATTTACTCATACTTACAGTAGCCATTACCTTACCAGCCTTCATAGCAATATTTCTATATAAGAACAGGAAATTACAAATGAAAATAACTGCCATTGGTTTTTTTCTGAGTCTTTTGCTCAACGGATTATTCTTGTATGCATACATGAATAATTGTTATGAACTGAATGATGCTGTGATTACTTTGAGCGCAGTCATCTATTTTGCTATACCCGTATTTTTACTACTCGCACTTTTGAATATCCGAAAAGATGAAAAGCTCATTAAAAGCATTGATAGGTTGAGGTAGGATTAGTTGTAAGTTAGATGTTGTATGTTATTGTATAAAAGTTAGTTTTTGATAACCGACTGAGTGTGAACTGTATTGCCATTTGCATCTAAAATCCTAATAAAATAAATTCCGTTCGACAAATCACTAATGTTCATCGTTTGTACATTTCCAGATTGCATAATTTTATGCTGAATCAATATTCCATTTTTCTGAAAGAGTTGAATCTGTATGTCTTGACCAATTACACCTTTAGTATAGATGGATATTTTATCTTTTGCTGGGTTGGGGTATACAGAAAAATTGGATACACTTTCTTTAAAATTCACCTGTACAACATTTGAATATTCAAAATGCCCATCCTGGTCAGAATTTTTTAAACGATAATAATTTAACCCCTCAGAAGGTTTGTCATCATAATATAAATACTTAGATTGTTCATTAGCCGAACCTTTAGGACTTACTTCACCAATAGGTTGCCAAGTGGTACCATTGTAACTTTTCTCAACATTTATCTTCTTCATATTTATCTCCTGTAATGTTGACCAGCTTAA
>CAZZJD010000113.1:0-5797 GCA_964654305.1 uncultured Chitinophagaceae bacterium | reverse complement strand
ATCCGTGATGCCGTCGTCGGCGGACACCGTCACGGTCAGCACAGTGCGGTTTCCAGGTATCCCTTCAGCATGGATATTTTATAGGAGCCAGCTATTCGCGGCAACGCCAATTATTCTATGCTACTGATCTACACAAACAGATCTTTTATCCGTCTGTTGTAAACACAGATATTCCTTTTGCTAGAAAGTCAACGCAATTTGAAATGGGTTATACTTACAGAAAGGGTGTAAATTACAGGCATAGTTTTCGTGTCAAATATCAAATGGAAGAGATTTCGGATACTATTAGGCAATTGATCGCGTCAAATGCTACATATTTCAGACCTTACTTTCCAGGCAATGCCGGATCTTCAAATTTTTTGCAATCCGATTATAATTTTTCATATCTGAATCTTAACAATAACGCCTATCCATGGAAGGGTATGGCGGTAACGGCTTCTCTTTCCCACCGAGGTTTTGGATTTTCTTCGATCCATTCTTGGGCTATCAATACAAGGATTGCAAAATATTTTTCGTTTCGGGAAAAAAATTCTTTAGGTTTTTCAGGATTTGGTTTTCTCACCCTGCCGTTTGATCAACCCATGTATAATATACCCTCGATTGGTTTTGGAGATGTTTTTATGAGAGGTTTGGAATATTATGTTATTGATTGTTTGGCAGGCGGAATACTTAAAACAACTTACAGGAGAGAACTGGTTCATTTTTCAATTCCAACCTTTCTTACGCAAAGCGATAAATACAGAAAACTTCCCTTTAAAATTGTTGCTAAACTATTTTCTGATTTAGGTGCTGCCCATTATCCCTTTGCGAACCGCTCAGTATTGCACAACAGCCTTATTTATACTTATGGTTTGGGCGTGGATATTATTGGATATTATAATTTTGTGGCTCAATTTGATCTGTCTGCCAATCAATTGGGAGAAAAGGGGTTATTTTTACATTTACGACAGGAATTCTGATATCATACACTTTTTTTATTAAACAATGATAAAGTTTCATGAAAGTAGCAATTTATAGCAGAGTATTCGAGCAAGCACAAAAAGAAGATGTTTTAAAGTTGTTACTTCGCCTCAGAGATAACAATATTGAACCTGTTTTATATAAAACTTTTTTTGATCAGATCGAACATCTGCTTCCTAAAGATTTTGCACTTTCTGTTTTTTCCTCTCCGGTCGAATTAAATGAACAGTACGAATGCTTGATTAGTTTGGGGGGAGATGGTACGTTACTGGATACAGTAACTTTAGTGAGAGATAAGAAAATTCCTTTATTGGGAATTAATTTCGGACGATTGGGATTTCTGGCCAGTATTGGAAGAGAAGAACTCGATTCAGCTGTGGCCTCTCTGGTAAATCATACTTATGTGAAAGATGAGCGTACGCTATTACATCTGGAAAGTAATTTGCCCTTGTTTGGGGAAACTCCGTATGCATTGAATGAGCTGGCAATACAGAAACTGGACACTTCATCTATGATTAAGATTCACACCTATCTGAATGGTGCTTTTTTAAATACTTACTGGGCTGACGGTTTGATTGTCGCAACCCCAACCGGTTCTACAGGTTATTCATTAAGTTGTAATGGCCCGATTGTGTTTCCCGATTCAGGCAGTTTTGTTATTAACCCGGTAGCTCCCCATAATTTGAATGTACGCCCCATATTAGTTCCTGATAATAATGTGATTTCATTTGAAATCGAAAGCCGGTCAGATAGCTTTCTGTGTACGCTAGATTCCAGAAAAGAAATTGTAAGTAAGAAGGTACAGTTAGCGGTTAAAAAAGAAGGATTTACCATTCAATTAATCCGGCTTAATGAAAACAGTTTTTTACAAACGCTCAGAAATAAATTATCGTGGGGGCTCGACAGAAGAAATTAAATTTGCCACAGAAATCAGAAAATTAAGGTCTTTTCGTTTTAAATTATATGAGGCAAATCGCAGGTATCCGACTTTTTTTATCACATACAACCAGAGAAATATATTCCCTCCCTGTTCTTTTTTTGTTATGTTTTGTGACTTCTTTAAAAGTTGTAGCGCAATATGAAAATTCTTATCACACCGGAGAATTTGGTATTCAGACTGGTGCTGCTCATTATTTTGGGGATCTGAATACGGCAACGGGATTAAAAAGTCCGCATCCTGCTATCGGTATTTTTTACAGAAAACAAATCAATAATTACACTGCCCTAAGGACGACCCTTTATTACACGCAATTATCTTACAGTGATAAATTACAACCTAATAATGAATTCCAGCGAAGACGTAATCTTGACTTTAAAACTTCAGTCTGGGAGTTTTGTTTGATGGGTGATTTCAATTTTTTCAGATTCAATCCTGTTAATCCATATGAAAGGTTAACACCTTTTCTTACTTTCGGAGTGGGCGTTTTTCATTACGATCCTTATACTTATTATCAGGGAGAAAAATATTATTTAAGGGAACTAGGAACAGAGGGGCAAAACTCTGCGAAATTTCCTGATCGAAAAGAATATGGCACCGTAGCCATGTGTATTCCTATTGGGTTTGGATTCAAGTGGGCATTTAATAATAAAGTGAATCTTCATATTGAGCTTACCCATCGGTTTACTACAACCGACTATCTTGATGATGTATCCGATAAGTATGCTGGCAGTGATGCATTTCAGCCCGGTACGATTGCTGCTTTGTTGCAGGACAGAAGCTATGAGACGGGTTCTGTAATTGGTAATGAAGGTGCGCAGCGTGGTTTTAATGCCAATTACGACCAGTATATTTTAGCCAATATCGGGATTACAATTAACTTCAGCTCCTATCGATGCCCGGGATCTCAATAATTTTTTTGCTAAAATAGCATTGATAATCAATTATTTATAAAGGAGCTAGAAAAATATTTGCCTTTTTTCTTGGTTCGTAGCTCATGAAACGGCTACCTTTGCGACCCCTTACAAAAGGGAGATCCTGCCGTGGGATGGCGCGGCACAAAAATAAATTTATGAGCAAATTACATTTCACTACCAAACACGCGAACGAGGCTACCGTCCAACGTACCTGGTATGTTGTTGACGGCACCAATCAAACCGTAGGTCGCATGTGTTCTAAGATTGCCGCTATTTTACGTGGTAAAAACAAAGCCTATTACACTCCTCACGTTGATTGTGGAGATTTTGTAATAGTGATCAATGCGGATAAAGTTGTTTTTACAGGAAACAAACTTCAGTACAAAGAGTATCAGAATTTCAGTGGATATCCCGGTGGTCAAAAAATTGAGATTGCTAAAGATCTTTTAAAGCGCAGACCTGAAGTAGTGGTAGAGCGTGCCGTTAAAGGGATGCTTCCTAAAAACAGACTGGGCAGAAAGATGTATAAAAAATTATTTGTATATGCAGGTAGTGCCCATCCACACAGTGCACAACAGCCTAAAGCATTAAGCCTTTAAGTTCATTTTATAAAATTTTCAAATTTCCCATTCAATGGATAAACAAAAAAATGCAGTAGGTCGCCGTAAAGAAGCTATTACGCGTGTATTTATCAGCAAAGGAAACGGTAACATTACCGTTAATGAAAAAAATTACAAAGAGTATTTTACACTTGTATATCTTCAAAATCAAATTGAAGCTCCCTTGAAAAAGATCGAGGCGATAGATAAGTTTGATGTAAAGATCACTGCTGGTGGTGGCGGTATCAAAGGTCAGGCGGAAGCAGCTAAACTGGGTATTTCCCGTGCTTTGTTGGAAATTAATCCGGAATATCGTCCTTTATTGAAAGCCGCCGGATTTTTAAAACGTGATCCCAGAGGTGTGGAGCGTAAGAAATTCGGTAAGAAGAAAGCCCGTAGAAGCTATCAGTTTTCTAAACGTTAATACGTGGACTGCTTCGTCGGAGAAGTATCAATATTTTGAATTATTTAAAAGTATCATACAATTACAATGGAAAGTAACACTTCATTACAACAACAACTTTTGGAAGCAGGTGTACATTTTGGTCACTTGAAGAAGAAGTGGAATCCGAAAATGCTCCCTTATATTTTCGCAGAGAAAAAGGGGATCCATATTATCGACCTGAATAAAACCGTTGAGGGTTTACAGGAAACGGCCGCTATCATGAAACAAATGGCGAAGGCCGGTAAAAAAATCCTCTTCGTGGCTACTAAGAAGCAGGCTAAAGAAATTGTTACAGAGTGTGCTCAAAGAGTGAACATGCCTTATGTGACAGATCGTTGGTTGGGTGGTATGCTTACCAACTTCAATACGGTTCGTAAGAGCGTAAAGAAGATGCAAAGCATTGAAAAAATGTTGAATGATGGAACATTTGATAGCATTACCAAGAAAGAGCGTTTGCAATTATCTCGCGACAGAGATAAGATGGAAAAAGTATTAGGTGGTATTGCCAATATGAGTCGTATTCCTGCTGCACTATTTCTGGTTGATATTGGTCATGAGCATATTGCACTGGCAGAAGCCCGTCGTTTGGGGGTTACTACTTTTGGAGTGGTAGATACCAACTGCGATCCTAATAAAGTTGACTACTTTATTCCCGCCAATGACGATGCTACGAAATCCATTGCTATAGTTACGCAATATATCACTGCAGCTATTGCTGAAGGTTTGGCAGAGCGTCAGGCTGAAAAGTCTGAAGAAGATGAGGGAGGAGAAGAAGTAGTGGAGAGAGGACCTCGATTTGATGAAACAGTTGAAGAGGGTGCAGATAAAGGTGCTCGTCGTGGCGGCGGACGTGGTCCTGCAGGTGCTGGCGGAGCTCCCAAAAGAAGAGTGCCGGGAACACAACCTCGTCGCGGTACAGGAAGATAAAATCATATCATTCATATTTCTGTATGCTTTTATTTTGCATACAATTCAAAAATTTGACAAATTATGTCTACAGTAACCATATCCGCTCAAGAAATTAACAAACTGCGTCAGGCAACAGGTGCAGGTATGATGGATTGCCGTAAGGCTTTGACAGAAACCAACGGAGATTTTGAGGCAGCGATTGACTGGCTTCGTAAGCAGGGACAGAAAGTAGCTGCAAAAAGAAGTGACAGAGAGGCTAAAGAAGGGGTTGTAATCGCTCTAACAAATTCTACAAATACAACGGGGTATGTAGTATGTATTAGCTGTGAAACAGATTTTGTTTCTAAAAATGCTGATTTCGTAGCTTTTGCTCAGTCCATTGCAGATGCAGCTGTATCTGCAGATGTAAAATCTGCTGAAGCACTGAATGAAGTGGAGATTGCCGGTGCGAAAGTATCCGATCTGATCAATGATAAGCTCGCTTCTATTGGAGAGAAGATAGGTGTAAGTAAGTTTGAAAGAGTAGATGCTCCTTATGTAGCTTCTTACATACATGGTGCTAACAGAATGGGTGTATTAGTAGGGCTTTCTAAAGCCTCTGCTGAGGTTGGAAAGGACGTGGCGATGCAGATCGCGGCGATGAATCCGGTGGCAATTGATGCTGCCAGTGTACCTGCGGATGTAGTAGCCAGAGAAAAGGATATTATTCTGGATTTGATGAAACAGGATCCCAAAATGGCGGGTAAGCCTGAGGAAATGGTTTCCAAGATCGCGGAAGGAAAATTGAATGCATTTTTCAAGGAGCAAACTTTACTGGCACAGGCTTTTGTAAAAGATGCTTCTAAAACGGTAGGTGAGTATTTGAAGTCTTCGAATGATGTTCAGGTAACTGAGTTCAAGCGTGTGGCTTTAGGTTAACAGAAATATTTTAACGGGAAGGATGGCCCCCCGCGCGCAAGCGCGGGGGGCTTTTCTTTTCTACTCATTTTACATCATGCTCCATTAAACTTTTCAATCCTGATGATGTCAA
>CAZZJD010000112.1:0-5805 GCA_964654305.1 uncultured Chitinophagaceae bacterium | reverse complement strand
GCTGAAAGATAATATTAAAGCAAGAATACTTGACAATCAGCTGCAGAACCGATATGCCCCCAAAAAAGGGAAACGTATCCGCAGCCAGATTGAATTATACGAGTATCTGCATCAAAAAATGCTGAAGCAAATTGAAACTGGCAGCCATCGACATCGGAAGTAATGCAGCCCGCCTGCTTATCACGGAAGTTTTTGAAAAAGAGCATGCCGAACCAGTAATTAATAAAATTAATTTAGTACGCGTACCCCTACGATTAGGGATTGACGTGTTTGAGAATGGATCGATCTCAAAAGACAAAGCCAATAAGCTGGTTGAAACGATAAAAGCCTATAAGCACTTACTCAGTATATACGAAGTCAAACATCTGAAAGCCTGTGCTACATCTGCTATGAGAGATGCGACAAATGCTTCTGAGGTATTAAAGCAGGTAAAAGACGCTACTGGTATCGATATAAAAATTATCAGCGGCAGTGAAGAAGCATCTTATATAAATGAAAATCATGTAGCCGAACACCTGGATAAAGATCATTCTTATTTATATATTGATGTTGGCGGAGGCAGTACGGAACTCACTTTTTTTGCCAAGGAAAAAATGATTTTTAAATCATCATTTAATATTGGGACAATTCGTTTACTGAAGAAAAAAGTAAAAGACGAACATTGGGAAGAACTGAAAAATTATATCAAACAGCATACTAAAAACTATCACAACATAACAGCCATTGGCTCCGGAGGAAATATCAATAAAGTATTTTCACTCTCCAAGAAGAAAGAAGGCAAACCCTTACACTTAGATCTACTTAAGGATTATCTGAAAGAATTAAGCAGCGTGAGCTTGCAGGAGAGAATGGAGTTGTACAAGCTCAGGGAAGACCGGGCAGATGTAATCATACCTGCGTTGCAAGTCTATGTAAATGTAATGCGCTGGGCTGACATTGAAGAGATCTATGTCCCCAAGATCGGACTCGCCGATGGATTGATTCATTTGTTGTATGAAGAAGTAAAGGGACAAAAACAGAGTTAAAGGTTTTAAAGTTATCAAGAAGAAAGATTTTTTATTAATCTCATCTCTTTATTACAAACTTTATGAACATTATGAACTTTATGAACTTTATGAACTTATCTTTATCTACATATTTATTATCATGAGCCAGCATAAAGAAGTAAAAAGAGTCACGACAAATACATTGCAGAAAATGAAAGAAGCAGGTCAGAAAATTGCCATGCTGACCGCTTATGATTATTCCTTTGCCCGTTTGTTTGATGAAGCAGGAATTGATGTATTATTAGTTGGCGACTCAGCTAGCAATGTAATGGCCGGGCATGAAACAACACTTCCCATCACATTAGATCAGATGATTTATCACGCGCAATCCGTAATCAGAGGAATTAATCATTGCCTAGTGATTGTAGATCTTCCTTTCGGAACTTATCAATCGAATTCCGAGGTAGCGCTTGCCAGTGCTATCCGCATCATGAAAGAAACTGGTGCGCATGCCATTAAATTAGAAGGAGGTGCAGAGGCTGTAGAATCTATCAAACGAATTGTTTCAGCAGGAATACCCGTAATGGGACATCTCGGATTAACTCCACAATCGATTTATAAATTTGGCACTTATAATGTACGAGCCAAAGAAGAAGCGGAAGCCTTAAAATTAAAAGAAGATGCCCAATTATTACAGGAAGCAGGTTGCTTTGGACTTGTGCTTGAAAAAATACCAGCAACACTTGCCAAAGAAGTAACACAATCTATTGCCATACCCACTATTGGTATTGGCGCAGGAGGTGATTGTGACGGCCAGGTATTAGTAATGCATGATATGCTCGGCATCAATAAAGAATTTAAACCCAGGTTCTTAAGACAATACCTACAATTACATGAATTGATTGGGAAGGCTGTAAAGGAATATGTTTCTGACGTAAGACAAAGATCTTTCCCATCAGAAAAAGAATCTTATTAAACAGAAATTCATAAAATCGCATTTGCATCCAATACGCCCCACATTCTAACTTTAGGATATTTCTTCTCTAATTGTTTCATATATTTTTTTACAGAAACATCAACCCTGCTTCGCTCTACCTTAACTGCTCTTGAGTAGAATATTTTTGACAGATAATTTCGCTCTCTATTCAAAATATATTTAATCCTGATTTTACTTCGTCCTTTTCTTTCTTTAATATAAGAATAACCAAATACAGCAAAGATATGCCCACCGTAATCCTGATTACTTAATTTAAGCACATCACAATAAAACAACGTATCACCCTTTTTATATTTTTTTGAATTTGCGGTGTTTTTAAGATCACCTACACTTAAATCATCATCATCAATATTTGCAACTGAAGCGTTTTGTCTATTTAATGGAGAATCAATGCTAAATAAATCGGTGGAATAGTGATTGCAATAAATATATAATCCTGAAGAGAAAACCAGTGTGTTTTGAATTCTCGACAACGCAGGATAATTGGATGTTAAAAACACTAAAATAACGATATATCTTTTAGAAGATATCATTATCAAGTAATTTGTTTGGGTATAAACCTACAAAATAAATTCGGCTTTTGCAAGCATATAGCACACCCCTATCTTTGCGACAAATTTGATATCATGAATATAACTAGGATACTTACGTTTTGTTTATTGCTTACATGTAAAATATATGCACAAGAAAAAGGCGTTGAACTTAATCCTGTTACCGTTTCCGCTACGGTCACGCCTCAGCAAATAAGCAAAACAGGAAGAAATATCGTAATCATTTCACAAGAAACGATAAAAAAAATTCCTGCCAACTCCATTGATGAAATGATTCGTTATTTACCCGGTGTTGAAGTTCAAAGTCGTGGCCCCATGGGCACACAAAGTAATATTACCATTCGCGGAGGCACTTTTCAGCAAGTGCTTATCATTTTGGATGGTATTCGTTTGAACGATCCACTTACAGGACATTTCAATTCTTATATCCCAATCACCCCTGATGAGATCGATCGTATAGAAATCCTGAAAGGCCCTGCTGCCGTACTATATGGAACTGAAGCGGTAGGAGGCGTTGTACATATCATCACCAAATCCTTTACCGGGAAGCATAAAAACAACAGTCATCGCATGATGGCACAGATTGCAAGTGGTGAATTTGGACTCACCAATGCTCAGGCATCAGGCAGTTTTCAAAAAAATAAAACGAACGGATCCGTATCGCTGATTACTAATAATGCAACGGGACAATCATTGCGTGGAGCCAGAGGATATTTTAATCTTACAACCCTTAATGCCTCGCTTCGACAGGAAATTGGAAAATCATGGAGCATCGCTTATCGATTCGGTCTAGATGACCGAAGCTTCAATGCCCAAAACTTTTATACTGCACGTCTTTCTGATACCGCTACGGAATATGTATATAGCATCTGGAATCATCTAAAAACCAGTTATCAAAAAAACCGCCATTCCCTTACGATTGACCTGGGTGACAAAAGCACTAACGACGAATATCGTTTCAATAAAAATCTTACGCCGAACCTAAATAAATCCCGATTACAACAAGCCCAATTGATCTATCAATACAAAGTATCTGAAGAGACGAACCTATCTGTTGGCACACAATACATTCGACGTTCAATTGCTTCTAATGATCGAGGAGATCATGCGGTTCAGAATGCAGCAGGCTTTGCATTTGTACAAACAGTAATTGCAAAAAAGCTCAACTTTCTTCCCGGATTCAGAGCAGAATGGAATGAAAGAAGCGGATGGATAGTGCTACCGCAAATAAATATGAGTTACCCGTATAAAAAATTTAATTTAAGAGCAGCCGTCGGACAAACAGCAAGAGATGCTGATTTTACGGAGCGATTTAACAACTATCAACGTAATCCTGTCCCATCAGGAAACCGTATCGGCAACCCGAATCTTGTAGCAGAAAAAGCTTTGAGTTATGAAATCGGAACCGATTATTTATTTAATGAAAATCTTAGATTGTCCACTTCATTTTTTGGAAGAAATCATAATGATCTGATCGACTGGATTCGTACGCCTTACGCTAACATGCCTCGAAGAGACAATCTTTCAACTACAAGCTCTAATGGCGCTCCTAGCAATTTTGATCTGGCTTCCAATATTGCTACGGTACAAACACTGGGGGCAGAACTAGACCTCCATTATCAAAAAACTTTCGGAGATCATAAAGTCAATGCCGGACTTGGAACGATCTGGATGGAAAGTAAAAGCAGTGATACGATCCCATCCCTCTATGTATCCAATCATGCTAGATTTCTGATTAATTTCTATATTGCCTATCGCTACAAATGGATCGGCTTATCATTAAATGGCTTGTATAAAGAAAGAAATACGCCCCCTGCCGTCAACGGATTAGTACCTCTCTCTTCTTCTTATATGTTAATCAATGCGAAAGCGGATATAAATCTGCTAAAAGATAAATTGACATTCTTCATTCAAGCAGATAATTTATTCGATCAAAATTATGCGGATATATTAGGAAGTATCATGCCTTCAAGATGGTTATCGGGAGGCATTAAATTTATCATGGACTAACCTACCTTTACATCATTAAATAAACGATTGTACTCATCTTAAATTGCCATTAAACATGAATAAAGATTTTTTATCAGTATTGGGTTTACACGCTGACAATCACGGCACTTCATCCGGCACGCAATGGCTTTCCGGAAAAGAAAAGCTGATTGATTCTTACTCTCCGGTTGACGGACAAAAGATCGCAACTGTAAAAGAAACCACAGAAGCAGAATATGCAATCATAGTTGGAAAAGCGCAGGAAGCCTTTACGGAATGGCGTATGTGGCCAGCACCCAAACGCGGTGAGATCGTTCGACAGATCGGTGAAGCATTAAGAGCTAAAAAAGAAGCGCTCGGCAAACTTGTATCGTATGAAATGGGGAAAAGCCTGCAGGAAGGTTATGGAGAAGTACAGGAGATGATCGATATCTGCGATTTTGCAGTAGGACTCTCCCGTCAGCTGCATGGATTAACCATGCATAGCGAAAGACCACTGCACCGTATGTATGAGCAATGGCATCCGCTGGGTATTGTAGGCATTATTTCTGCATTTAACTTTCCCGTAGCCGTTTGGAGTTGGAATACCATGCTGGCCTGGGTATGTGGCGATGTATGTATCTGGAAGCCCAGCGAAAAAACGCCTTTGTGTGGTGTAGCCTGTCAGCATATCATTGCTGAGGTATTTGCAAAAAATCAGGTACCCGAGGGCGTTAGTTGTTTGATTAACGGAGGCAGAGCGTTGGGTGAAACCTTAAGTGCAGATACCCGTATTCCGCTGATATCTGCTACAGGAAGCACCCGCATGGGGAAAGCAGTGGCTTCGATTGTTGGCGCGCGCCTCGGTAAAACCTTACTTGAACTAGGTGGAAACAATGCGATCATTATCAGTGAACATGCAGATCTGGATATTGCTATACGTGGCGCTTTGTTTGGCGCCGTTGGCACGGCCGGACAGCGTTGTACCACCACCAGAAGACTCATCATTCATGCTTCTATTTATGATACTGTAAAAGAAAAATTATCAGCCGCATACAAGCAACTGAAGATCGGGGATCCATTGAATGAAGGGAACCATGTAGGACCATTGATCGATAAGGATGCTGTACAACAATATGTAAACTCCATTGATGCCTGTAAAAAAGAAGGTGGTTACTTCATTGTGGAAGGTGGTGTACTTGTCGGATCCGGATATGAAAGCGGTTGTTATGTGAAGCCATGTATTGCGGAAGCCAAACCTGATTATGCTATTGTACAACATGAAACCTTCGCTCCCATTCTT
>CAZZJD010000111.1:0-5812 GCA_964654305.1 uncultured Chitinophagaceae bacterium | reverse complement strand
GATGGAGACGGGGATGCTCAAGTATTTCTTGAGGGTGTTGTACATCAGATAGATGGAGCCAAGGCTGTCAGCTTATTTCTAGTGAACAGACGTCTTCAAGGCGATGATTCCGACAAAGCAAAGGATCGGCAATGGTTAATGCAGCCAAAGCTCGAAGTGTTCGGCGTAGACAAGAGCCCCATATTTATTGCAAAAGATTTTGATCGGGACATTTCCAAAGATCCAGAAATCGCTACTGCGAATCTTCTCTACCGCGATGCAAAAGAATTTGCTACAGGCCATGGCGTTGCAGCGGGTTGGGCTGGAGTAAACGCCTCGCGCGATCGCGCCAGCATCTTGTTCACTGACTTTATTCCCAACTTCGAAGTTCCAAGCTTGATTGCGCAGAGTGATGCAATTCCTAGACTAAATTTGGACATGTGGGCGCTGAGCAAATGTGCCACTCCAAATGCTTTGTTCGACGCGATTGAGCCGCTAGTCTTGGCATATGAGCAATGGGTGACAGAGAGAAAAATTGAGGCTTGTGGTGAACCGTTTAGTTCCACATCCGAAAGTAGAGATACAGCGAAGGTGCTCCTAGAGTCTTGCGAAGACACAGCGCGAAGAATGCGCCAGGGACTGGAACTCATCCGAAATGAACACAAGGCCTTTGAAGCGTTCCTATTTGCCAACTACGTCATGTGGGATCAGCGTATACACGCAATTTGGGCTGGCCGGAACCGTGATAGGGGTGAGGTTATCGGTGCAGCTGTCGACTTTGATTCACGAGACAACCGAACCTGGCGCCCGTTCCAGATGGGCTTCATTTTACTTAACATTGCAAGCATAGTGAATAACTTCAGAGCGGGAGAAAGGATTACATCAGATAGAAATCTAGTGGATTTACTCTGGTTCCCCACCGGTGGCGGTAAGACGGAGGCCTATCTTGGTCTGACTGCATTTACATTGGCATACCGTCGCTTGCGCGGCGACGTTAACGGATTGGACTCAAGCGCAGGTGTGGCGATTATCATGCGCTACACGTTGCGTTTACTGACTGTACAGCAGTTTCAGCGAGCAACAGCGTTGATCTGTGCCTGCGAGTTAGTACGAAAAAATAATCCTGAAAAATGGGGGAACGAACCTTTCAAAATCGGCCTATGGGTGGGTAAGGCTACAACTCCCAACGATGCGAAAGCGTCTGGCAAGGCATTGGAAGATTTGGATGAAGGGAAAAAGCCTCGGGATGGCAGCCCAGTGCAATTGGTTTCTTGTCCTCGTTGCGGCACATCATTGGTAACGCCACAGGGTAAGCCTGAAAACCAAACGTACGACTTTGACAACACCAGACTGAGGACGCTAGTGCGATGCCCGAATCCAAAATGCGAGTTTTGTGCCCGTAAGTCCAATGACCAGGGGCTACCGGTGGTGGTGGTGGATGATGAAATCTATCGCGAGTGTCCATCATTGGTTATTGCCACGGTGGATAAATTTGCGCGCATGCCATTCAAAGGGGAGACTCAAGCACTGTTTGGCTTGCGTGATCGCTACAGCTCCACTTATGGCCACTTAACGCCTGGGCATGGTGACAAACCAAATCAGCGAGTCGTAAACGATGATCAACCGGCTCGGCGTTTAGTTCCTCCAGAATTGATCATTCAGGACGAGCTGCATCTTATCTCAGGTCCGCTCGGCACTATGGTCGGACTTTATGAAACAGCAGTAGATTTTCTTACAAGGATTGAAGTTGAAACCGGTATCACGATACCGGCAAAGGTCATTGCTTCCACTGCAACCATTCGCCGAGCTCGCGAGCAAATCCGGCAGCTCTACAACCGCGACTTAGCAATCTTTCCTCCAAGCGGTCTGTCATCCAAGGATTCATTTTTTGCAAAAGAGCAGGTCATCAAACAGGATGACGATAAGACTGCAGGTCGACTTTATGTAGGGCTTAACGCTCCTGGCTCCAGCACAAAGACTTTACTTGTTCGCGTCTATGCAGCTCTGCTTGCAGCCGGCGAAGCGGAGATAACACGCGACCCTGCGGCAGCAGATCCATATGCAACGGTTGTTGGCTACTTTAATAGCTTGCGTGCACTTGGGGGCGCACGCCGTCTTGTGGAGGACGACATTAAGAAGCGCTTGCGCTACCTAGCCCAGCAAAGGGGTTTTCCTCAGCGCTATATCAATGATCCAGACGAGCTGACGAGCCGCTTAGACTCTTGGCGTATTCCGGGGCTATTAAAGCGACTAGATAACAAGTTTCCGCGCGAGTCAGGCAAGCAATACCCCGTCGATGTGCTGCTGGCCACCAATATGATTTCCGTTGGGGTGGACATCGACCGTTTAGGTTTAATGGTCGTGACCGGCCAACCGAAAAGTACCGCTGAATATATTCAGGCAACCAGCCGTGTGGGACGCAAGCACCCGGGATTGGTTATAACTATGTACAACTGGATGGGGGCGCGAGACCTATCTCATTACGAACACTTCAGAGGCTATCACGCAGCTCTTTATCGCTATGTTGAGGCAATTAGCGTTACCCCCTTCTCGTCGCGAGCATTAGACAGGGGCTTACGCGGGGCCTTTGCTGCAATGCAGCGCTTGGCTGGTCAGAACATGGCGCGTGAGGTGCAGGCGCAAAATTTTGATCCCGCACTTCCCAGCACGGATTTGATGATCAACTACGTTACGTTGCGAGCGGCCGATTTGGTAGGCAAGAGAAATGCGAAGTTGGTCAATGAGCGCCTGATGTCAAGCCGTGACGATTGGGCTCATTATGCAGATGACTTATTGCGCTATTCCTGGCTCAAGAGCGGTGAGCGTCCCCCGAATAATGCCCGCGTACTGTTGAAGACATCCGGAACAGATAACGAAGGCCAATGGTCGACACCCGGCTCCCTTCGAGAAGTGGAGCCCACGGCAGCCTTTTATCTATGTGATGAGGAGTAACATGAATGTCGAGTAAACGGGCAATTGGTGATGTTCGTCCTAGCCAGGTTATAACAACTTTTGGTCCCGGGGCAATTGTAGACCTGCAAACTCTGTCAGTGATTGTTGCTGGGATTGATGGTTGGAGGCTAGATGAGAACCTAGTTATCCACGAGCCGCGTCTGCAGCGCGCGCTGAGAGTGAAGCGTTTCTTCCCTGCGGGGCCGGCAAGTGGCAGTTATTTCACCAAGCAAGGAACGGTGCCGACCTTCCTATTCCCACGTTATCAGGTATGTACCCATCCTGAATGTGCAACACTTTCTGAGCCAACTGAGGAGCTGGTTGAGTACAGCGAAAAAACGCAGGAAATGGAGTGCAAAGCACCAAACTGCAAAGGGCGTGGCAGGTATCGTGCGCGTACCATCCCAGCCCCATTTGTTGTTGCTTGTCCAAGCGGTCATATCGATGACTTCCCTTGGCGAGCTTATGTACATCGAGATGCAAATACGAGCTGTAAAAAACGGATGCGTTTAGTCTATTCCGGCACTACTGGGTCGGTGTCGGATATCTGGATTTATTGTACTTGCGATGCCAAACGCAGCGTGAGCGATGCTTTTGGTGAAAATCGCAGCCTTGCACTAGGCGAATGCACACGTAAGCGGCCGTGGCTAGGTCTTAAAAATAAAGATCCACATGAATGTAAACATGCAGGACAACTGCGCGCCATCCAGCGTGGCGCGACTAACGGCTGGTTTCCACTGGTTCGTAGCGCTTTATCTATAAAGGAGGCAGCAAGTCCAATTGGGCTTGCATTAAAAAGATGTCCGGAGCACCAAGTCGATAAAATTGACCAGCCAGAAAAACTTAAGACATTGCTTGAAATGGGGATGTTCCCGTCTTTGTCAGAATTTAAAGTTGAGGATATTTGGCGAACGTTGCTCAAGGAGCGCGGAGAGGTCGAAACGGATGAGATCGACTTGCGCTTGCCTGAGTGGAATGCCTTTCGCGATATCGATGGAAGTAATCAAGGCGATCAATCAGATTTTTTTCTTGAGACCGGTGAAGTTCCAGATTTCCTAACAAAAAAAATCGAGCGTATTGTATTGGTACGCAAACTTCTTGAAGTACGTGCGCTCACCAGCTTCACGCGTATCGACTACGCATCAGGTATAGATGACGATGGTATAGGAGCTTCACGAGCGCCCATCTATAAGGACCGTCAGGACTGGCTTCCTGCTGTAGAAGTACGTGGCGAAGGGATTTTTATCGAATTGAAAGAGGAGGCGTTGGCGGATTGGGAAGTCCAGCCGGACGTTCGAAAACGTGCCTCTGCGATCGAAAAAAAGTACAAAGAATGGGCTGCTGAACGTGGAGTGAACGCGGATGATTTTCCTGGCTCGCGCTATGTATTGCTTCATAGCCTTGCACATATATTGATGCGTCAGCTTGCTCTGGATTGCGGATATTCCGAATCCTCCGTTCGGGAACGCATATACAGCAGCACCGATCCGAAACGAAAAATGGCGGGAATTTTGTTATATACCGCCAGTGCGGACTCCGAAGGCAGTTTGGGAGGATTAGTGGAGCTAGGTACCAAGGATCGCTTCCCGGGTTTGATACATAGTGCGCTGGAGAACGCCAAGCGCTGCTCATCAGATCCGCTCTGTGCCGATCATCAGCCGGATGTACATGCCACTATTAATGGCGCAGCATGCCATGCCTGTTTACTTGCACCGGAAACTTCTTGCGAGTCGTTCAACCGTTTTTTGGATCGTAACTTCCTGGTGCGTACCATGGCTCATGATGGTATGGCCTACTTCAAATGATGAGGCTTAGCTGTGCCTACTGAACGGGATAGCACTGCAGAAATATTAGCGCGTTCTGTGATTCAAATCATAAACGCTGGCGCATTTGCTGAGGTGCTTGCTGCTGTGAAGAGCGGAGTGCTGTCAACACAATCCAGCTCGGCAACACTTGCAAAGCTAGCTGCCGGACGCGTTGTAGTACGTAACGCACTTTCAGATGCGGTTGCCATTTGGGCTAGTGAATTTTCAACATTATCAAACAAGACATTTGCTCTGAATTTGGAGGCGTTGCACGAGGCCGTTTCGTTAATGGACGCCGAAGCTATACGAACCGAGGTGGTCTGGACCGGACCGAAGATAGGAGACTCATACCTGCGGACTACTCGACAAGTAGTGCAGGACATCATTTCCGCCTCACAGTCAGATCTTTTAGTTGTTGGCTATTGGTTAGCGGGAAAAGAAGATTATGAGGGAATTGTTAACGATATCATAGAGCTGTTGGCTGATGCCGTCTATCGCGGTGTAAGGGTTACAGTCGTATTAGATGGAGGAGAAAAAAGTTATGGCAAAAACAATCGTGACACACTTCTCTCTTTATGGCCGCGTGGTGTTTCGCTACCAAAGTTACTGACTTGGAAGATCCCAGACGGCGAAAAGCACTTAAAGCTCCACGCGAAGGTTTTGGTTGGAGACAATAGAGACTCGCTAGTGACCTCGGCAAATCTAACAATGCAAGCTTTTGATAGGAATATTGAGATGGGAATAAGGACCTACGGGAGTGTAAGCGGGCAAATATCGAAGCAATTTTTTTTGCTAGAGCAAGCAGGAATATTAGCCCCCTACGTATGACCGCAGATGAAATTAGGGCAACAACGCCTGCAAATTTGTATCAATTTTTTTTCCGATACTCTCGAATTTCTCTGGTATCACCGAGTTCCCAAGCAGCTTGTAGAGCTTCGTGTTCGAAACTCCTGACGACTCAAAGATATCAGCAAAAATGGAAAAGCTTCTACCAAACAAATAACACGCAGTCCGAGGATTCGCTCGCAAGATCAAATGATTTTGTTCCTTCCTTACCCAATTAGAATTCTCAAGAA
>CAZZJD010000110.1:0-5857 GCA_964654305.1 uncultured Chitinophagaceae bacterium | reverse complement strand
CCCATAATGAAATTAATTGGTGCGCAAATTTAAGAACTTGAGGTAGTTTAATTAGTAATTAATAATTAAAAATATGCGACCAATAACTAATAACTGACAACCAATAACCGCTTAGTGTTGCTCAAAATCCGAAGCTTTAGGCAATATTTCTCCCGGATATCGTAGTTTACTGTTCTTCTTGCTATAGAGGAAATACACAATAATTCCAACTCCCATCCAGGCAAAGGCAACTTTTAGTGTTTGTGAATCCAGACCAATGATCATGGCTGTACAGATCAGTACACCCAATGCAGATACCACCGGATAGATCGGTGTTTTAAATGGACGCTGAATATGAGGAGCTTTTACTCTTAAGATCCAAACGCCAGCACTCACCAATACAAAAGCAAACAGTGTTCCGAACGAAGTCAGATCGCCCGCTACATGCCCGGGTACAAATGCAGCAAATAAACCCACGAATATGAATAATATCCAGCTGGCTTTATAGGGTGTATTGAATTTCGGGTGAAGGTCGCCAAAAGCTTTGGGTAAGAGGCCATCCTGACTCATTGTATAGAAGATGCGGCTTTGCCCCATCAGCATCACCAGAATTACAGATGAGAAACCTGCCAGTATCGCTACTGTCACACTGGATGCTAGCCAGCCATAACCTTTCATATAGGTTGAAATTGCGTAAGCAACTGAGGCTTCTCTCCCTTTTTCAGGGTCTACAAATTCTTTCCAGTTGGCTACGCCAGTCAGCACATGTCCAAACAAAATGTATAGAATCGTACATACAACTAGTGAACCCAAAATGCCGATCGGCATATCTTTTTTGGGGTTTTTGGCTTCCTGTGCAGCAGTACTCACGGCATCAAAACCAATAAAGGCAAAAAATACGATCGCTGCTCCGCCGAGTACACCACCCCAGCCATGTTTATTCCATCCGCTGTAGTCAGCAATCACTTTACCCGCCTGATCTGTAACAGGCGCGGTATCTTTAGGTATGAGATAGGGCGTGTGATTGGCTTCATTGATAAAGTTCCATCCGATCGCAATGAAGAGTAAAACGATAGCCACTTTCACAAATACGATGATCATATTAACAAAAGCAGATTCTTGTGTTCCTTTTATAAGTAGAAGTGTCAATAGTAAAAGAATTACAAGTGCTGGTGCATTGATAATACCGGAGTGAGCCACACCTGCTGTGTCGGTAAAACTTTCAAAAGGAGAGTGACACCATTCATAAGGAATTGCGCCACCAAGTAATTTATTCAGGTATTCACTCCATGCAATGGCTACTGTGGCAGCACCTAAGGCATATTCCATGATTAAAGCCCAGCCGATGATCCAGGCCACGAGTTCGCCCATTGTTGTATAACTATAGGCATAGGCACTTCCTGCAATGGGTATCATGGCGGCAAACTCTGCGTAACATAATCCAGCAAAGGCACAGCCGATGGCCGCAACAATAAATGATAGGGTTACACCGGGACCCGCTGCCTGTCCGGCTGCAGCTGCAGTACGGACGAATAATCCCGCGCCAATAATAGCTCCGATGCCAAGTGCTACCAGATTGGCGGCCCCCAAGGTTCTTTTCAATCCTTTATCGCCTTCCGCTTGAGCAAGTATCTGATCGAGTGGTTTTTTGATGAATAAACTCATAAATGATTAGTTAGGTAATTAGGTTAAAAGTATTGGAAAAAAATTACAATTCGATCGCCATGGATATTTTTTTTAATACTCAAAACTCAAAAGTTTAAACTTAAAAGTAAAAACAGAAATTTTTCTTTTAATTTTTAGATTCAAAGTTTTCACTTTACTTACAATCCTTTACGAACCATGAAATTCTATATTATCAATTCTTTGTTTTCATTAGCATTTGAAGCTGTATATTGCGAAACAAATTCTTGATATGCTGAAAGGCAACCGTCTTACTAAACTGATTATTTTATCCATGCTCATGGGTATTGCAGTCGGTTATCTGGTCAATCAGAAAGCTTCGCCCGAATGGCTGCAAGGTTTTGCCAAACATATCAAGCTGCTGAGTACCATATTTATACGCCTGGTGCAGATGATCATAGCGCCCTTGGTATTTTCCACTCTCGTGGTAGGAATTGCTAAATTAGGTGACTTAAAAGCAGTTGGGAGAGTTGGAGGCAAGGCAATTCTTTGGTTTTTTACGGCCTCTCTTGCATCGCTTTTGATTGGTATGATGCTCGTGAATTTATTTCAACCGGGGGCTTCTATCAATTTAGCGCAGGCCGATACAGAAGGGGTGAAGGATCTTATGACAAAGACGTCATCCTTCTCTATACAGCATTTCATTGAACATATATTCCCGAAAAGTATCATTGAAGCGATGGCTTCCAATGAAATCTTACAGATTGTCATCTTCTCCATTTTTTTTGGTGTAGCTGCTGCTGCTATCGGAGATTATGCTAAACCGTTAGTACATGCTCTGGAAGTGGCGTCTCATATCATCTTGAAAATGGTTCATTACGTAATGCTGATAGCGCCACTTGGTGTATTTGGTGCACTAGCTTCCGTAGTTGCCTTGAAAGGGCTCGGAATTTTTCAATTTTATATAATCTATTTTGTTTATTTCTTATTGGGAATCGCATTATTATGGGTCTTACTGCTTGGCGTGGGTTTCCTTTTGTTGGGATCTAGAATGCGTATTCTCATGCAGCGGATTTCAAGCCCTCTGCTTGTTGCTTTTAGTACTACCAGCAGTGAGGCGGTTTTTCCAAAACTTACCGAAGAGCTGGAGCGTTTTGGTTGCAGAGATCGTATTGTTTCTTTTGTATTGCCGCTTGGTTATTCTTTTAATCTTGATGGAAGTATGATGTATATGACTTTCGCGAGTTTGGCTATTGCACAGGCATATGGTATTCATCTTGATATCGGTACGCAACTCACCATGTTACTCGTTCTAATGCTTACCAGCAAAGGGATTGCAGGTGTTCCAAGAGCTTCGCTGGTAGTTGTATTAGCTACTTGTTCAATGTTTGGAATTCCCCCTGAAGGAGTAGCCTTGATTTTGCCCATTGATCATTTCTGTGATATGTTTCGCAGTATGACAAATGTTGTTGGAAATGCCCTGGCAACCTCTGTTGTAAGTAAATGGGAAGGTGAGCTTGAACATTCATAAAAATTAAAATTTAAACACAGATCATGTTGCGCAAGAATGGAATTATTGTTTTTTTAGTTTTTCTTTTTTCGAATTCAATTTATGCTAAGGATACACTCAAATTAAAATTGAAGAATCAGTATGAGTCGGGTGTTGGTAAATTTCAGATCCAAGGTAAATCCTATGAGACTAATAAAGAAGGATTCGTTACCGTAGATACCGATTTTAATATGGGCGATATACAATTTAATGCCGATGGTTATAGATCTGTAACTATTAATCCAACGAATTTAAAGAACGGAACTACGATTTTAATGGAAAAGCATTTTACATGGAAAGACATTCTGAATCCCATGTTCTATATTATTCATGGAGGACTATGGCTATTACTGTTTATTATTTTTGCTGAAACAGGATTATTTGTGGGTTTCTTTTTGCCGGGTGATAGCCTTCTTTTTGTAGCAGGCATTTATAGCAGTAATCTCACACATGAGTTTCTTAAAATATTTGGTTTGGGGGGGCTTCAATATGAAGCGCTTGACTTACTTGTACTCTGCTCTTTGATTACACTATCAGGTATCATTGGTAATGCTGTTGGTTTTTGGACCGGAAAGAAAGTTGGCCCCACTATGTATCACTGGAAAGATAATATTCTTTTCAAGCGTAGATATTTGACGGAGGCTCATGATTTTTATGAGAAGCATGGAGGTTCCGCTATTGTATTTGCTCGCTTCCTTCCATTTATTCGCACTTTTGCTCCCATTATTGCAGGTATTGTAGGAATGGATCGAAAAAAATTTGTGTATTTTAATATCGTTGGATGTATATCCTGGGTTGTTAGTATGATTTTCGCCGGACACTTTCTACAGATATGGGTGAAAAATCAATTTGGGATTGAGTTGAAAGATAAATTAGAGCTGATAGTAATAATTATTGTTGTGGTAACAACAACGCCTGTTTTGTGGAAATTCTTTTTCAACAAGAGAAAGCCAGCGAAAGTGGATGCTTAATAATTGAATGAGTCAAAAGCAAACATATTCCATTTTATCCTTGCCTGTACTGGTAGCGGCGCTCGGTTACTTCGTTGATATTTACGATTTATTGTTATTTACTATAGTCAGAGAGCCTAGCTTATCCGGTATAGGTGTAGATTTATTAGATAAAGCGGCATCCCTTGCCGCCAGTACAAAAATTATCAACTGGCAAATGGTGGGTTTGCTGATTGGAGGTATATTATGGGGTACGCTGGGAGATAAGAAAGGAAGACTTAGTGTATTGTTTGGTTCTATTTTGCTATATTCTGTAGCTAATTTCATAACAGGCTTTGTGCAAACTGTGGATCAATATGCCTATGCCCGTTTTATGGCGGGTGTAGGATTAGCTGGTGAACTGGGTGCCGGGATTACACTGGTAAGTGAATTACTGCCCAAAACTAAAAGAGGAGTTGGCACTTCACTTGTGGCGGGCATCGGACTTTTCGGAGCTGTTTTTGCTTACTTTACTTTTCAACTAACTGACGACTGGCGGTTGTGTTATAAGATCGGAGGAGGATTAGGAATCGGCCTTTTACTTCTTCGTGTGAGCGTGGCCGAGAGTGGTATGTTTGAGCAGGTAAAAAACAGTAATGTAAGTAAAGGCAATGTACTTATGTTTTTTACAGATATAAATAGATTCAGAAAATATATATTAGCAATCCTTATTGGACTTCCTACTTGGTATGTGATTGGTATTTTGGTTAATTACAGCAATCGTTTTGCAAAAGAATTCAACGGAGAAACCACGATCGACAGTGGTCGATCCATTATGTATGCGTATGCGGCTATTGCCATAGGTGACATATTGATCGGACTAGTTAGTCAGTATTTTAAAAGCAGAAAAAAAGCGCTCTATCTTTTTTATGGGTTAACGATCCTGTCTGTGATTCTATTTTATTCTCCCTTTAATAATAGCGATACCAGAATGTATTTTATTTGTACATTACTCGGATTTAGCACTGGTTTTTGGGCCATATTTGTTACTATGGGTGCTGAACAGTTCGGGACGAATCTCCGTGCAACAGCAGCTACCACCATTCCCAATATGGTAAGAGGGGCTTTGCCCTTAATGAATCTTCTCTTTTTGGATATCTTTCAGAAAGCATGGGGATGGTCTTTGACACAAAGTGGAATCGTTACTGGCGTAATCGTGATTGCAATTGCCTTGATTGCTGCTTATTATACAGAAGAAACTTTTCATAAAGATTTAAATTATTTGGAAGGAGAGGAGATGTTACCATAAATTAAGCAACAGATGAAGATTTTAATCATAAGATTCTCTTCTATTGGCGATATTGTACTTACTACACCGGTTATTAGGAATCTCAAACAACAATTGCCAAATACGGAATTACATTATCTGACAAAAGAATCATTTAAAAAGATTCTTGAATCCAACCCTTACCTAGACAAGATACATTATCTGGGTGATCGTTGGGATGCTATGATTAACGAACTAAAGGCTGAGTGTTTTGATCTGATTATCGACCTTCATCACAATCTTAGAACCGCCAGAATCAAGCGCAATCTCAGCGTAAAATCTTATTCCTTTCCAAAATTAAATATCGAGAAATGGCTTTATACTAATTTTAAGATTAATCGTTTGCCGGATATTCATATTGTTGACAGGTACATGCAAACGCTTATTTCTTTGGGCGTAAAAAACGACGGGAAGGGACTCGATTATTTTATTCCGGAGCATGAACAGATA
>CAZZJD010000109.1:0-5864 GCA_964654305.1 uncultured Chitinophagaceae bacterium | reverse complement strand
AATTGGCAGTACCGTGATTTCTGATGCAGTTTATTTAAATGAATATATATTCAATTCATCTGATTTTATATTTTCTTGTTCTCCCGTTTTCAGATTTTTAATATTACATGTTCCCTCTGCGAATTCTTTCTCTCCAATGATTACAACAAATGGAATACTTTTCTTCTCGGCGTATTTGAACTGCTTATCCATTTTAAGATGATCGTGGAAAAGTTCACAGGAATGACCAGCATTTCGCAACAATTGTATCAATTCAAGTGCTTTCCGGCTTTCTTTTTCTCCTAAATTAAAAAACAGGATCTCTGTTCCAGTATGCACATCTGCAGGAAATAATTGCAGTGATTCCATTACGTCATAAATCCGATCTAGCCCAAAGGAAATCCCTACACCGGGAATATTAGGCACACCAAATAAGCCGGTTAGATCGTCATATCTTCCTCCTCCGCCTATACTCCCAATTTGTACATTCTTTGCCTGAACTTCAAAGATGATGCCGGTATAATAATTAAGCCCTCGTGCCAGCGTGAGATCGATGACTAAATTACTTTCTTTTGGAAAATAACTTAGTAGGGTGTTTAGTTCATTGATGCCTTTTTGTTTGTTTTCAGAATCCGCCAGAAGGTTAGAGAGTAGTTGTAATTTCTCCTGATTCGTTCCATTAATTTCAAGATATTTTACGATGACATTCACTGATTCATCTGAAATATTTCTTTGTTTCAATTCTTCTTTAACTTTCTCTATTCCGATTTTATCCAGTTTGTCGATGGCAACAGTGATATCTGTCAGCTTTTCTTCATTGCCACACGTTATGGCCAATGCGGCAAGAATTTTTCGGCTGTTAATTTTAATATTAACATCAACTCCTAATTTTTGAAATACATCTGAATATATGCCTGCCAGTTCTACCTCGTTCAATAATGATTTACTGCCAACGATATCGGCGTCACATTGATAGAACTCGCGGTATCTGCCTTTTTGGGGGCGATCGGCACGCCATACCGGTTGTATCTGATAGCGCTTATACGGCATCGTTAGTTGCTGATGATGCATGGCTACGTAACGGGCAAAGGGAATCGTTAGGTCGTAACGAAGCGCACGTTCAGTAATTGCAGATGTATTTTTGCCTAATAGGATTTTATCAAATTCAATGCGGCTTCCATCTGCTTTGGAAGGATGATCGAGCCCGTTATTGAGAATTTTAAAGATCAACTTGTCGCCTTCTTCTCCATATTTCCCCATGAGGGTATCCAGGTTTTCCATAGCTGGGGTTTCCAAGGGTTCAAAGCCATATTGCTCAAAAACCTGCTGGATGGTTTGCATGATGTATCGGCGTTTACGAACAACTGATGCATCAAAATCACGTGTGCCCTGAGGAATACTTACCTGTACTTTAGACATATATTAATTATTTCAGGAAGATAATATTTGTTATGATTTGGCGAGATGGCGATTTACAAAAATTTTGCAGGCCTCATCAATCATGGAAAAGACGATATGATATTTTTCTTCATCCTCAGACCACGGATCCGGAACTTCTTTGTCGGAGCCCGGTTCGGAAAGATTCAATAGCAGGTCGACTTTTTCAGGATTCCAGGATGGGCCACTCATACTTTTTATGGAGTTATAGTTGGTCCGATCCATAACAAAGATCTTGTCAAAGCGACGCATATCTTCTTCCAGAAATACTCTTGATTTCTGTTGGCTGATATCAATACCATTTATTTTGGCAACCTTCTGACTGAGGGGATGAGGTTGTGAACCAATATGCCATCCACCTGTTCCCGCACTATCTATCTCCCAGTTGAGTCCTGCATTTTTAGCATGATAATCCATGATTCCTTCCGCGAGTGGACTGCGGCAAATATTACCCAGACAAACCATTAAAATTCGCATGAGGCAAAGATAGTATAATGGTTGAGAGGTTGAGGGATCTTAGTTGACATGAAATTTATAGAATATTTTTACCATAGCCACGGGTTTAAAACCACTGGCTATGGTATTTGGCCAAAATGGGTTCGTTGATTTTCCTAACTTGCATCCCAATTTTAATATGTCAATCCAATTGCAAAATAAATCCCGAAAGCCATATAATATCCGCGCCATCTTCGATTGGGTAATGGGTATCATTTATCTTGGTGTGGGTTTTGTTTTAGCTTTTGCGGCATTGTTCGGCATTCGTATTCATTTTCCTCCTCAGGATGTTGCACAGATCTTTGGTGTCGCCTGTATGATCTATGGCGGCTTCCGTATTTACAGAGGATTTAAAACCCGCCATGCGGTATAAATATGTATAAGTATCTTCTTTATTTTATCTCTATTGGATTGATTTCATGTACTTCGTCTTCTGATAATGCACCTTCAGATTCTGCAAATGAGGGTACAATTCATATCAGTGTTGATGAATCTTTTCGTCCCATTATGGAAGCGCAGATTCGGGTATATGAGGCCTTGCATCCAAAGACAAGGATCCAGGCTGATTACAAATCGGAAGCGGCATGTTGGGAAGACTTGTACAATGACAGTACCCGAATGGTGATTGTTACTAAAAAATTAACTGCAGAAGAAACAAGATATTATTATGATTCTTTGGGTATTTATCCTGAAAGTGGTCAACTTGCTTATGATGCCGTGGCTTTGGTTTTGAATCGTGAGGTAAAAGATTCTATTTTTTCACAGGATGATGTAAAAAAAATATTACAAGGGAAGTCAGGCCTTTCTTACCGTCTGGTATTTGACGGGAATAAAGCCACAAGCACGGTTCGTTATGCACTCGATTCAATTTTAGGGGGAGCACCGGCGGATTTTACGCGTATTTCGGCAGCAAAGACAGGAAAGGAAGTCGTAGAATTTGTGGCATCAAATACAAATTATATTGGTTTTGTGGGTGTGAGTTGGAACCGGAAACCGGAGGATACCATGCAGCAAAGATTGAGAGAGAAAGTGCGTATTGCCTGGATAGGTTGCCGGAATTGTGCGGCAGGGCAAATCTATTCCCACCCCGCGCAGGAAGAAATACTTTATAACAGATATCCGTACACGCGCGGGGTGTATTATGTTTTAAAGGAAGCACATGCGGGCCTCGGAAGAGCTTTTGTGAATTTTATGAAGAAAGATCAGGGGCAATTAATATTCCGAAGAGGGTATCTCGTGCCTGCCTGGAGGCCTCATATAGTAAGGGAGACGGTGATACGGTAGAGTTTGTAAAGTTTATAAAGTTTGTAAAGTTTATAAAGTTTATAAAGTTTGGAGAGATGTTAACATTCTGATTGGGATTTTTGTAAAAATTAGCTAACTATGAAATTTGAGAGATTTGAAGATATTATTGCCTGGCAGAAGGCAAAAGAGCTTACCATTCAAATTTACAGATCGTTTGAAGAGTTAAAAGATTTTGCTTTTAAAAATCAAATTCAAAAAGCATCTGTATCTGTAATGAATAATATTGCTGAAGGATTTGAAAGAAAAAGTAACAATGAATTTAAGCACTTTTTATACATTGCTAAAGGTTCTTGTGGTGAAGTTCGTTCAATGCTATTTCTGGCTAGAGATCTAAAGTTTGGGCATATAAACAACCTGCAGACTATTATTAATAATAGTGAGGAAATCTCTAAGATATTATCGGGGCTGATTAAGACCCTTTAGACCTCTCTTTATGAACTTTACAAACTTTATGAACTTTTTACTCATATTTAATAAAACCTTCACAATTATAATTACCTATTTTTGTGCACTTTATTCGATATTTAACCCAAATACACGTATCATGTTTCGTTTACTGCTAGCTGTTTTTTTGTTCAGTTTAAATATATCAGTTTTCGCTCAGTCAATTGAGGAGGGAAAGAAATTTATATACTATGAACGCTTTAAGAGTGCTAAGTCTGTTTTTGAAACCATATTACAATCCAAGCCCAATCAGCCGGAAGCATCTTACTGGTTAAGCCAGGCTTATCTTGGTTTAGAAGATGTAACTAATGCCCGTGAAACCTTACAGAGATCTATGAATGTAAATCCTAACGATCCGTTATTGCTGGCAGGTATGGGAGAAGTAGAGTTGATGAGAAACAATAAGGAACTTGCACGTAATTTATTTGAAACATCTTTGGCGCTCTCTAAGGAAAAAGATATTGAGGTGTTACATGCAATCGGAAGAGCGAACGTAAATACAAAAGAGGGTGACGCAAACTATGCCATCACGCAATTACAAAAAGCTACACAAATAAAAAAATTCAATGATGCTGGTGTTCATGTTACCATCGGAGATGCATACAGAAAGTTACTGGATGGCGGTAATGCCGTGCTTTCCTATCAGTCTGCGCTAGCATTAAATCCGCAATTAGTTGCAGCTATTTATAAAGAGGGATTAATCTATAAAACCCAGAAAAATAAAGAAATATACATGCCTGCTTTCGAGAAAGCTGTGGCTATGGATCCTCAGTATGGACCTGCCTATTATTCTCTGTATGTACATTACTATGAAAGAGATGTAATTAAAGCAGAAGAATTTCTCAACAAGTATATTTCAGTAATTGATGCAGATCCGCAAAATGATTATTATCGTATCGATTTGAAATATGCTTCAAGAAAATTTCAGGAAGCACTGGATGCTGCAGATCAATTAATTGCACAACTCGGTGAATCTGTAAAGCCAAGAATTTATCGTCTGAAAGCCTATAGCTATAAATCTTTGAGTGATTTTTCGAATGCCAAGTTAGCAGCAGATCAATTTTTCACCAAAGCATCTCTTACTGATATCGTTCCCAAAGATTATGAACTTTATGCCGACATATTAGCTGCTATTCCGCCTTCTCAGAATGAAGCTTTTGTATACTATGAAAAAGCAATCCAAGCAGATTCTGATCCTGAGAATAAAGCATCTTATATGCAGAAAGCTGCAGATTTAGCAAAAGGACAAAAGAATAAAAAAGCGCTCGCTTATTGGTTGAATAAGCAGTATCTAACAAAGAAAAATCCTACGAATGTTGACCTTTATAATGTAGGGAAATCTTATGTAGATGCGGGCGCAGAAGATTTTAGTTACTATGCTGGTGCTGATAGCATATTTGCCATTTATTCTGAGAAATATCCTACCCAGTATACTGGATACTACTGGAGAGCTAGAGTGAATTGGACAATTGATTCATCTATGGAAAAAGGGCTTGCAAATCCTTATTTTGAGAAATTGATTGAGGTGACTTTACCAATGATGACAACAAAAGATTCTACTACGGCTAAGAATCAATTGAAATTTGCACATCGTTATTTTATCGGGTATTATAATGCCAAAAAAGAAAATAAAATGGCACTGGAGTATTGTGAGAAATATCTTACGATAGATCCGAACGATAAGGAGTTCATTGATTTTAGACAGATACTTGCAGGTGGTAGTAAATCTCCTGCTGATAAACCTAAAAAACCTTAAAGGTTTTTTTTATTAAACAAATTCATAATAAAATCCTCTTTTTTAAGAGGATTTTTTATTTAATTATTCTGATTTTTATGGGGGTATAGTTGTATTTTTGCGCCGGAAAAAATAATACGAATGGACCTTATATTTTTCTTGCAAACCAATCCTGTCGCCAACCTAGTTAAAGAAACCCAACTACCGTCCAGTTATTTTCCTATAGGCATTCAGTTGTTATTTGCTATTGGCATGGTGTCTCTGATTCTTGTGATTACGCATCTGGCTGGCCCTAAACGTCCGACTGCACAGAAGTTGGAAAACTTTGAAAGTGGAATTGAGATCCATGGGAATGCTCGTCAGCCCATGGCGGTAAAATATTTTTTAGTAGCCATCTTATTTGTGCTTTTTGATTTACCACCGTTTTGGCGGGTGGCCTGGTAATGTGTGTTGGCATCATCTCTTGCTT
>CAZZJD010000108.1:0-5869 GCA_964654305.1 uncultured Chitinophagaceae bacterium | reverse complement strand
GAGTAGTACAATTAAACTTCCCAAATTCTGCGACCATTGCGGTAAGGCTTTCATAGCCCAAAAGACAACAACGCAGTTCTGCGGCCATCCCTGTGCAGGCAGAGCATACAAGAAACGCAAACGAGAAGAAAAGGTAAACGCTGAATTTAAGAACCAACAAAGTAAAATTGTTTCCGCTTCTCCAGTAATTGCTACTGAAACCCTATCCAACCCGATAGCAGGTAATCACACTAATTTAAGAGAGAAAGAATTTTTAAGCATACTGGAAGTTGCTACCCTTTTGGGTGCAAGCAGATGGACCATTCAACGGATGATAAAAAGTAATCGTTTGCCGGTGGCAAAGCTGGGCAGTCGCACCATCATCAAAAGGGCTTCAATTGATAATTTATTTAAATGATAAGAAAATGAAAGTAACATTAAGACAACGGCTCAAAGGCGATAAAATAAGCCTTTATTTAGAGTACTACTCCAATGGCAAACGCCAATATGAGTATTTGAATTTGTACCTAACACCCGACCCCGAAAAAGGGAAGCTCACCAATGCAGTAAAAGAAGAAAATAAAAAGATACTGGCATTGGCTGAAACCATCCGCAGTAAAAGGCATTTGGAGATACAAAACAGCACTTATGATTTCCACGATAAGGAGAAGCTAAAAACGTACTTCATTATGTATATGGAGGCATTGGCTGAAAAGAGAAAAGACAGCAAAGGGAATTATGGCAATTGGGATAGTACCATAAAGCACTTGAAAAAGTATTGCCCAAGAGATATACAGTTTAACCAAATCAATAAAGCCTTTGTTGATGGCTTCAGGGATTACCTGTTGAAAGAAGCCAGCACCAAAACCAAAAAGGCAATTTCAACCAATACCAAATACAGCTACTTCAATAAGTTCAGAGCAGCACTCAAACAAGCTGTGAGGGATGGCATACTAAAAACCAACCCTGCCGAAATGGTAGATGGCTTGCCACAAGGCGAACCAGTAAGAGAGTTTTTAACCCTTGATGAATTAAAGACCTTAGCCAAAACCGAATGTAAAAACGAGTTGATGAAAAGGGCTTTTATTTTTGCTTGTCTTACAGGTTTACGTTTCAGCGATATTCAGAAATTGAAATGGAGTGAAATGCAACAATCCACCGAGTTAGGGCATTACATCCGTTTCGTACAGCAAAAAACAAAAGGATCTGAAACATTGCCCATATCTGATGAAGCCTATAATTTATTAGGAGAAAAAGGAAAGCCAGCCGACCCGGTATTTCCTGATTTGATTTACTCCGATAGTCGTAATGCTGATTTATACCGATGGATGATAAAGGCAGGTATTGAAAAGCACATCACTTTCCATTGTGCAAGGCACACATACGCCACGTTGCAGCTTACTTTGGGTACTGATATTTTCACAGTATCAAAATTGCTTGGACACAGGCATTTAAAAACAACACAGATTTATGCTAATGTAATTGATGAAAAGAAAACAGTAGCAGCTAACAAAATAAATATTGGCTTATAATGGAAATAAAAATATTGAATAGCATTTTGTTCAAAGAACTTATGCCCTGGACTTTTGATGCCAAAGGCACAAAAGCCATCAACGAGAAAATAAAAAAGGTAGGCAGTAAAGAACCCACCACAGAAGCCGAGTTGGTGCAACAGCTTCAAATATTGTTGGCTGATTATTCCGACCTCTCCAAATGGCTTACAAAGCAAAATACAAAGGGTACAAGCACCTTGAAAAACCATTGCTACGCAATAGATTTTCCAGCTTACAGCGATGCAATAAGCAAGTTTTATAATGCAGTTATCAGCATTGAAACACTTCGTGTTTACAATGCTTTTAATACCAAGATGCAGAAGTACAGCAAAAAGGTTGATATAGTGTATCACACCACCATTGCATTAAAGAACATCAAAGCACTTACAGTAAACACAGTTAAGGAGATTAAGGAAAGAGGATTTGAGGAAGCACCTACCGAGCAAAGCACCTTACCTCATTTTGTATTGCAGTTATTAAGGCAGCACCTTACTATTTTGTTTTTTGATATACAGGAATTGAGTAAAGCCAGTATTGACAGCCCCACCAGTATTGAAGATTTTTATTTGTTGGATTTGAATTTACCAAAGACACAGATACAAGAGTTGAAACCATTAACCCCTGCGGATATTGATTTCAAAGGACAAGAGGTATTAAACTTTGGCTTTAAAGATGATTTTGAAAAGTTGAAATCAGTAGTAAATCAATTGTGCCACCAAGTAGAATTTTTGAATGAAGATGTTACCAGTGCAGATGAATTATTGAAAGTATTAATATCAAAAAGCATATTGCCCAATTCTGTGAAAATCCAAATCAATTGCGAAACCAAGAACTTTAGATACATAGTCAATAAATTCAAACCTTACTTTCATAATCTCACTTTAGCCAATATTGAAAAATCGCAATTGTTCTATTCTAAAAGCGACAATCTAATTACTGCAAATAATCTTTCAGCAAGTAATAATAAGAACGCAGTTGAGCCGAAAGAAAAGGCAACTATTGATAAAATCTTCAAACAAATGCAATAAAAAACATTAAGATTATTATGAATAGTGATTAAGGGAATAACCCCTTAACCTTTGCCCCTGCTGCATTGTAGAGTTTTGTTCCATCATTTTAAAAAATATAAAAAGATGGCAACAGAAAATTTAATTCTCGACAAGCTCACAGAAATTGCAAACAAATTAGATGAGCAAAACTTACTGCAAAAAACAGTATTAAACTTTAATGAGGCTTGCAGCTACCTTGATGTAAGCCCCTCACATTTGTACAAACTTACAAGTACAAAGAGTATTCCCCATTTCTGTCCCCAGGGAAAGAAACTCTATTTCAAGCGTTCCGAGTTAGACGACTGGTTGCAGCGTAACCGTCAATCATCAACCGATGAAATTGATGCTATGGCTACCGAGTACATACTCAAGAACAAACGCAAATAGAATTTTTTAACCGATAAGAAAGAAAAGAAATGGCAAGTAGTACCATATTTAAAAACTTTACTGTCCCGGTAGAAAAAAAATCTCTACTCCTGATAGGTAAAGACATTATTTCCGACAAGTACAAAACGGAAGTAGAAGAAATCCGCAATCTTATTGCACAGGGCAATAAGGCGGAAGCCGACAACAAAAAGAAACAATTATTGGCTTTTACGCCTTCGGCTGTATTCAGCGAAAAAAGGCAAATGCCTTTTCTTGAAATGTACAGTGGCTTTGTGCATTTAGATTTTGACAAACTAACACCTGAACAGTTGCATACTGCGTTTGCAATCATTTGTAAAATCTCTTACACATCACTTTGTTTCATCAGCCCAAGTGGCAACGGCTTAAAAGTATTTGTTGAGGTAAGCACCGAACTGGAACACCACGACATTGCTTATCAACAAGTGCAGAAGTATTATGAAGATGCCACAGGACTAAAGGCAGACCCAAGCTGCAAAGATGTTACAAGGCTTTGTTTTATGAGCCACGACCCAAACGCATACCGAACCATCCAAAACGAGAAATTCATTGTGGCTTTGCCCCAATTCATTCAAGAACAACAATCGCAAACGACTACGGCTATTGCTCCAGTTGTTCCAATAGAACAGGCAGAACCCGAAGACCTCAACATTACATTTTTATTCAATCAACAAATTCAATTCACTAACCAAAAAGCATCATACACCGATGGAAACAGAAATAATTATATTTATCTGCTTGCTTCTAATTGCAACAGAGTTGGTTTATCGCAATCCGATACTGAAATACTATGTACACAGCATTTTGATTTATCTGAAAGAGAAATTAAGACTGCCGTAAATAGTGCCTATTCACACCATATCCAAGAACACAAAAAGTTTGAACCCAACCAAAAGGCAACGGATCAAGAGGAAACACAGCCCGAAGAACAAATGCCAACTTTGCCCGATGCAGTGTTTGCCACCATACCTGAGTTTTTAAAACACATTACAGGAGTAGCCACCACCAAAGAGGAAAGGGATATTTTATTGTTAGGCTCATTGGTTACGTTAAGTGTTGCATTTCCTAAACTAATTGGTAAGTATGGCGACAATCCAGTAAATGCAAATCTGTTTATTTTCATTTCTGCCAAAGCATCAGCAGGGAAAGGCATTTTAATTCATTGCAGAAAATTAGTTGAGCCAATACACTTAGCATTAAGAAACCAAGCCAAAATAATGAAGCAACAGTTTGAGGTGGATATGCAAGAGTACAACGCAAACAAGGGTAAAGATGCAAACACCGAAAAGCCACAGAAACCACCGCAAAAAATGTTGTTCATTCCTGCCAATAACAGTGCAACAGGCTTTTTAGAAATATTGGGCGATAGCGATAAAAGAGGGCTTATTTTTGAAACAGAGGGTGATACCCTTGCTAAAGCATTTAAAAGCGATTACGGTGACTTTAGCGATGGTTTTCGCAATGCTTTTCAACACGAACCTATCTCATATTATCGCAGAACAGACAAGGAATATGTAGAAATTGACAGACCTTGTTTATCAGCTTTACTTTCAGGTACTCCCAAGCAAATTACAACCCTCATTCCAAATGCTGAAAATGGTTTGTTCAGCCGTTTTATGTTCTATGTAATGAATATGAAATTGATTTGGAAAGATGTGTTTGCCTCTAAAACCGAAAACGGTTTAGATGTGCATTTTGAAAAGCTGGGAAATGACTTTTACAGTTTGTACCAAACTTTACAAGCCAACCCCGATGTACACTTTTCTTTGACCGCATCACAGCAATTGCAGTTCAATCAATTCTTTGAGAAAATGCAAACCCTGTATGTCAATATCCAAGAAGAAGAGATTATCAGTTCAGTAAGGCGTTTGGGCTTAATTGCCTACCGCATAATGATGATTTTTTCAGCACTCCGAATTATGGAAGATGGAGAAATTACCCAAAACATTTATTGTAATGATACCGACTTTCAAAATACGTTGGATATGATTACCATACTGGTAAAGCATAGCAGTTATGTATATTCACAAATAGCCCAGGAAACCTACAAGCCCAAACCAAAGCACAAGAAAGAGCAGTTTTTAGAAAACCTGCCTTACCACTTCAACCGCCAAACCTATGTAGCCACAGCCCTAAGTTTGGGCATTACCGACAAGTCAGCACAGCGTTACATCAAGGAGTTTAAAGATGCTGATATTATCCAGTACGATGGCCACGACCAGTACACCAACCCCAACGCCAAAAATCCTCAATAGTTCCTATTTGAGGATTTAAGGATATGAGGAAGCGTAGTCCGTTTTTCCTCAAATCCTCATTTCCCCATTTGCTCAACAGTTTTTCACTTTGCTAATTTATTTGGTTTTGTTTTCTTATATTTGCCAATATTTGTCAAGACAATATTATTATAATGGCAACACAGTTTGGTGAACGTATAAGAGAACTAAGAACGAAGCAAAATTTGCTTCTGCGGCAGCTTGCTTCCCAGTTGGATGTGGACACTTCTATTATCAGTAAAGTAGAACGAGGCGACAGGCAATTAAAGAAAGAGCAAATCCCATTATTAGCCCAAATACTCAAAGCGGATGTAGAAGAATTGCAAACCCTTTGGCTTGCCGACCAATTGTATAATATGGTTCAAGGCGAACCAATGGCAGACGAAGCGTTAAAATCAGTTACCAAACAAATAAAGAAATCGAAATAATGTCAACAAAGTTTTTTACAAACGAAAACGAGAATACGCTACTAAGCAAAATTGAAGGAATATTCAAGCACCGTAATATTCATTTCTTCGATGCTTTGGTAGGGTATTTTAGAGCATCTGGCTACTTCCGTATTAGACCTTTGGTAGAGAAAGCAGGAGAAATAAGAATATTGGTTGGTATC
>CAZZJD010000107.1:0-5871 GCA_964654305.1 uncultured Chitinophagaceae bacterium | reverse complement strand
CATGCCCCATGAGCTAATATTTTCACTGATGGGCTTCTCTTGAGCAATCAACGGTTCATAGTCTTCTACTGAATATAATTGTTCAAGTTTTCTTGTTTTATGATCAATTTCTCTCATTTTTACATCTGCTCTTTTTAATTCTTGCTCCAATGCTTCAATGATCGAGTGATCAGGTGTATCCAATATATTTTCTTTTGATTTTTCAAGCTCTTGCTCAAGAGATTGATTCTGCTTTTTCAAATCTTCGAGTATCTGCTCATTTTCTGAAATCTGCAACCTGAGTGTTTCAGCTTCCTGAATCAGCTGTGTTTGCTGAGCAGATGCATTTTTTTGTTTCAGCATTAATTGCTGATTCAACAGAGTAAGCTCCTCGATTTCTATAGCCTGTTGCTCCTCTTTTTCTTCAAATTCTTTGATACATTCTTTTAATTCGTTAACTGCTTTTTCTTTTGATTCTGTAAGGTCATAATATTTTAATCGCCATTGATCAGCTTCTTCTGAGGTTCTTTTTATTTCTAATTTTATTGTTTCATCTCCTCCTTTACGGTTGAGCCATAGGAATCCGGCTGCAAATCCAAAGATCAGTATGCCGAGCAAGATGAATATAAACTCAGGAAGAGGAAGAAGTATTGTGGTATCAAAAATTCCTATGATCAAGAAATAAAATTGTAATGTAATGATACGAAAAATAAAGATTCTTACACAGAAATTCTACGAGATCAATCAGGCTGTTACAATCGTACCTACTTCTTCTCCCGCTACTACCTTTTTGAGATTGTCGGGCTTGTTCATATCAAACACGATGATAGGTAGTTTGTTTTCCATGCAGAGTGTAAAGGCCGTCATATCCATCACCCGAAGGTTTTTAGATAGACACTCTTGAAAACTGATGGTTTTGTATTTTGTGGCTTTCGGATCTTTTTCCGGATCTGCTGTATAAATGCCATCAACTCTGGTGCCTTTTAAAATTACATCAGCATTTATTTCAATTGCGCGTAGTGATCCTGCTGTATCTGTGGTGAAATAGGGATTTCCGGTACCGGCTCCAAAGATAACTACTCTCCCTTTTTCCAGATGTCTAATGGCTCTTCTTCTGATATAGGGTTCTGCAATTTGCTCCATTTTAATAGCGCTCTGTAATCTTGTGTAAACGCCAATTTTTTCCAGGCTTGCCTGAAGGGCCATCCCATTGATGACTGTTGCCAACATTCCCATATAATCTCCATGGGCCCTTTCAATACCAGTTTCGGCCTCATTCATACCTCTATAGATGTTGCCACCCCCGATAACAATGGCGACCTGCACGCCCAGATCAGTAATTTCTTTAATATCATGAGCATATTGGGAAATGACTTTTGGATCCATCCCAAAATTATCTTCACCCATTAAAGATTCACCGGAAAGTTTAAGCAGAATACGTTTGTAGCGGGGCAGCATGAAAAAACAATTTACAGACAATAATTAATGGGACGAAGATATTATTTTAATGTGAAATTTCTTCTTCCAATTCTTAAATGTAAAGCATCATTTTATGCAGTAATGTTTCTTCGGTAAAAGGCTTGGTAATGTAGTCATTAAACCCTTCTTTCAAATAATAAGAAAGTTCCTCCTGAATAGCATTGGCCGTAACGGCAATAATGGGTAAATAGTTGCCTTTCAGTTTACGGATCTCATGCATGGCTTCAATACCATCCATTTCCGGCATTTGTATATCCATTAATATGATATCATAATCTTTTTCCTGAATCATTTTACAGGCTTCTACACCATTAAATGCCATTTCATAATTCAATTCATTATTATTGAAAATGATTTGCATCAGTACCCTATTGAACTGATTGTCTTCTGCTACCAGGATCTTGCAATTTTTTAGTTTTTCTTTATCAATGATTATTTTTTCAGGAACTTTTTCTTGAGGAATCGTCTGATTGATTTCAACCGGAATGTTCACGAATACTTTTGTGCCTTTATTTTTCTCACTCTGTATTTCAATCATGCCTCCCATGATTTTTATCAATTCATTTGTAATCGTCAGTCCTAGTCCACTGCCACCAAATTTTCGCTGAAAGGATTCGTCTTCCTGTGAGAAATCCTGAAACAGCCTTTTTTTCATATCATCATTAATGCCTATACCTGTATCTTCACAAAGGAAGGAAATATGTAAATTTCCATTTGAGCTACCGGCGGCTTTACAGATTAACCGCACGGACCCCTTCTCGGTAAATTTTATGGCATTACCCATTATGTTGATCAATACCTGCCGTAATCTTACCGGATCACCGTACACGATCTTATCCAATTCCGAATCAAAGATCAATTCATAATGAAGATTTTTCTCTTTAGCGTAGGCTTGCAGTAGTTTATATACACTGGTTACAACGTGTTTAAGGTCAAATGCCACATGCTCAAGTTTCATTTTTCCTTCTTCCATTTTGGAAACATCCAGAATATCATTGATGATATTTAGCAGGACCTTGGCAGAATCATTGACCAGTTGCATCTGCTCTTTGTCTTTGCTTTCATGCATTGATCGCATGATCTGTTCACCTACTCCCATGATGGCATGCAGTGGCGTTCTGATCTCATGACTGATATTGGCCAGGAAACGACGTTTGGCTCTAAGGCTTGCTTCGGCTTGATCTTTTGCCTTGGCTAGTTGTATTTCTGATTCCTTTTTTTCGGTGATCAGATTTCTGATGGCCAGAAACTGAGTAATTTCCCCCGACGAACTATAAATGGGGTTGATTACTGTATCAACCCAAAATATGGATCCATTTTTGGTTTTATTGCATACCTCACCCCGCCAGGTTTTCCCGTTCAATACGGTTTCCCACAGATCTTTCCAGAAAGCATCATCATGATATCCTGAGGTAAGGAGACTATGATTATGACCGATCAACTCTTCTTCTGTGTAGCCCGAAACTTCACAAAAGATCTTATTTACATTCAGTATTTTACCATTCAAATCAGTAAGAGATACAATGGCACTGTTATTCAGTGCCTGTAGTAGGGCTTCTTTTTCAGATAGGGTTTCTGTAAGTTTTTCTTCAGCTTCATTTTTTTGCTGTGCATTCTTTTTGCTTTGAATGATGGCTCCGAGTAATTCGATAAATAATTTGAGCTCTTCTACATCTGATTGGGCGTATCCACCAGGTTTATTGGCAACGCCAATAAGTCCAACCAATTCTCCGTTGGATAAAACTACAGGTATACCCAGGAATGCATTAAGGGCCGGGTGCCCATGCGGTCTTCCGCCGCTTTGGGGATGGGCATCTGGGTGATTTGTGATCACCGGTTCTTTGGAAACCATCGCATATCCAAACAGTGTCTTCAGATTTCTGAACTCCATTCCTGTTGGTGCATGTTTGTTGTAAAAATCACTGGTTTCCTTATTCCAGGAAATATTGGTAATAGCAAATGTTTTGAGATACGGAGATCCATTCTCATAAAAAACCTCGCCCATAAAACCATATTCGCTTTCTGTAACAATAAGCAACTGCGTTAATACATTATTATAATAATCGTTGGCATTGGTTTGCGTTAGATAATTTTCACTGAGTGTTTGTGTAAGTTCAAATACTCTTCTTCTTTTTATTTCATCAGTAATATCGTGGATAGTAAGTATAGAAAATCCCATGTTATGATCTCTGCTCACTTCCCATCTAAACCATTTGAGCGAATTGTTTTTAAAGGATGTTTCTGCAGTATTTTGAGTAGGATCAGTAAATAGTGTTTCTAGTTTAATTAGCTCTATAGTATCCAAATAATTCTTTATTATTTCCGTTATGCTTTTCTTTTCCCAGGATTCTTTGGGTATCCCGGTAATATTGATAAAGGATTGGTTTATCCATGATACCATAAACGTATGATCGAAAACGATAATAGGTAATGAAGATGTGCCAAGAATGGCATCCAAACGAAAGGGTGTAGCAGATAGCTGGTTCATGAAAGGACGATTTTCAATTAATGGTTATTCTGTTGTTTTGGTAAAACAGCACTTTAAGTTAGCACAATAAGAACATCATCTCAAATATTGTTGAGGTGATGTATGGAATATGTTCATCAAATTACTGAACTATTCAGATCAATAGTCGGGGAGTACAGGTTTTGTCTGAAAGATATCTTCAATTGTTTGTAGTATTTCTGTAGTTAAAAGGGGTAATACATCCAACGCTTTTAAATTTTCGGTCAATTGTTCTTTTCTAGAGGCTCCGAGGATGGCCGTAGAAACATTGGGATTAGAAATACACCAGGCAATGGACAAGGCGGCGAGATTTGTATTCAATGACTCAGCGATCTGCTGCAGAGCTTTTACTTTTTGAATCTTCACTTCTGCAATGGTTCGATCTTTCAGCCATTCAAAACCCGGGATAGAGAGGCGGCTCCCTTCCGGTATGCCATCATTATATTTTCCGGAAAGCAAACCACTTGCTAGTGGACTGAAAATGGTCGTGCCCAACCCTACATTTTTGAAGATCTCCAGATATTCATTTTCCAACTTTTCTCTTTTGAATAAGTTGTATTCTGTTTGTTCCATGGTAGGTCCGATAAGCCGGTATGATTCAGCTACCCGATGGGCTTCCATGATCTCTACGCCACTCCATTCGCTTGTTCCCCAGTAAAGAATTTTTCCCTGCTGAATCAGCGTGTTCATGGTCCATACCACTTCTTCTATGGGTACATTTTTATCGGGGCGATGACAAAAGTATAAATCCAGATAATCGGTTTGTAATCTTTTGAGTGCTTCATGACAGGCTTCTGTTAAATGTTTCCTGCTTAAGCCGGTCTGATTGGGTTTATTCGCCTTCCCTCTCCATCCGAAATAGGCTTTACTACTGATGGTATAACTAGTACGATCCCAGTTTTTATTTTTCAATACTCTTCCCATCATCTCTTCGCTTTGTCCGAGCGCATACACTTCAGCATTATCAAAGAAATTGATGCCGGCGTCATATGAGATACCCATTAATTCATCAGCAATGGAATCCTCAATTTGTTTGTGAAAGGTGACCCAACTTCCAAACGAGAGTACGCTTACCTGTAAACCTGATTTACCTAATCTTCTGTATAGCATATTGTTCTTTTTAAATAATTAACAACCTACAACTTCCAACCTATAACTATCTTTCTCACTATCCACCCATAAACATCACACCTGTTAAGCTATCAATTTTGAAATTCTGAAGCTGATCATCACTTTCAAAACCTTTTCCAAAGATGGTTTTTGTTTTCTGCCGAATTTCAATGCTTTCATCTGTATAAAAACTATGTCTGGATTGTTCCCATGTGAGCTTATTTGTTTTGAGTGTATCGCCGTTTTTTCTTACTACCACCACGCTATCTTCAAGTAAAACTTTCCCCATGGCTTCATAATAAATACCTTTTTTGGCATCTAGATAACTTTGTACTTCCTGGTTTTTTCCAAAAAAATCAACGTGTAATTGGTTGGGGAAAATAACCCGAGGCAGTGTATCATGATACCGGTACATGATTGATGCAATTAGTCTTGCCTGAAGTTCTCCATTTGTGCTTAAGTAAGATTGTACGTCTTTTACTTCGTCTACTTCGGGATTGCTTTTCCCCAGACCGGGTATCGTAGCCAGATCATTTTCACAAGCCAGCTGTAGAGCGATAAATATTATCCATACGAAAGCCCTGATCAATAGTTGTATATGCTTAACAACCTTAATCATATTTTGATTTGATAAACCAGATATCTGAAAACGAACCACTAACTGCTATACGGAAAAAATTTTCGGATAAAGCTTGTCCTCCATTTCCTCTTTGGCCCCATTCAAAAGCAAAATTGATTACATTATTTTTATTGTATTCCATATAAGAATATTTTTTTATAGGAACACCGGCGCCGAG
>CAZZJD010000106.1:0-5923 GCA_964654305.1 uncultured Chitinophagaceae bacterium | reverse complement strand
ATAGGATTTCTAGTTTTTGACAAACTTAGATATGACTGTTTCTTTTTTGCTGTTTGATATTTTCAACAGGTATATACCTGAAGGTATATCATTTACATCCACTGCTTCATTAAGCCTACCGGTTGTTTTGGATTGAATTAAAAGGCCACTCATATTAAATATTTGAATTTGTGTAGATCCTTCATATTCGCTTAAATTGATATTTAAAAGAGTTTTGACAGGATTGGGGTATACCATTGCTCCTCCGGATTTCGTATTATTTGTAATTGTATTTTCCTGACGAGTTGCAGTACCCAGCTGTACTCTCAATGTATAACAGGAACTGGCGTTGAATATACTTGAGCTGGAGGAATACACTCTTGCAAAATAAGTTCCTGCTGTTACAGTGTAATTGATTGTTTCATTGGTTGTGCCTGTATTTGCAGAAGTTGCAAGAATACTACCTGCATTATTAACTAGTCTTAAATTATAATTGACAGGAAGGGTAGTGAGAGAAAGCGTGATTGTCCCTCCAGTTGTAATGACAAACCTGTAATGGTCTACATCCCCCGAAGCTTCGATTTGGCCGGTTACATTCGTGTTAAAAGGAATGCTAGCTGCACCGGAGCTTGCATTGTTTGTTGTATTATCCAATGTGCTTCTGCAGCTCGTAATAGCAGTAGCTCTGATAGTATAACAATTGGTACTATTGGATCCATTAAAACCAAATACACGGATGTAATAGGTTCCTGCTGCCTGATTACTTAGTGTTACCGTTTCGGTTGAAGAAGTGGTAGCGGCGGATCCGATCTGGGTACCTGCACTATTAAAAATCGTTAGATCATAATCCACCCCGGCAGGCCCTACTAGATTGAAAGTAATATCACTGACTGTAGTTGTAGTAATTTTATAATAATCATTATCGGTAGTAGTAGTGATAGCAGCAGAATTCGTGGATCCAATTGTAATAGCAGCAGCAGCAGCAATGCTTTCATTGGGTTCAAATGCAGTTGCGCAGGTAGAAGCAGCTGATGTATTGAACTGAGCAGTTGAGAATCCGCTGGTACCATTTGTGCCACAGTTGGTACTTACACGATAATCATAAAGGGAAGATGGATTTAATCCTGTAAGATTTACGGAAGTAGCGGTAGTAGCAGAAGCAACGCTGATCCATGTAGAAGAACTATTCAGCTTATAATCTACCGCATAGCTCTGTGCACCACTTACTGCAGTCCAGCTTACCGTAGCACTACTTGATGTTATTGAGGAAGCGGTTAAGCTCGAAGGTGCGTTACAAACCAAGGTTGATGTGGTCGTGAACTGTGCAGTTGCAGCTGCACTGGTTGCAGTAGAACAGGTGGCCGTTACTCTCCAATCATATAGGCTTCCGGAATTGAGTCCTGTTAAATTGAGTGATGTAGCCGTCGTAGCCGTTGCTGCACTGATCCATGTAGAAGAGCTATTTAGTTTATAATCTACCGCATAACTCTGTGCGCCACTTATAGATGACCAGCTAACAGTAGCACTGCTTGTTGTGATGGAAGAAGTTGTAAGGCCCGTTGGTGTGCTACATGAAGAGCCTGCTGTAATGGTAAAGTTGGCATTGGATATATCAAAAAAGATATTGCCTACTGATTCTATTTTTATCCGTGCTGTAGTGGTTGGAGTATTGGGAATAACAACCGCCTGTGATCCGTCATTGGGAGTAGTTGATGCAAGTATAGTAGGGAAAGTTTGTCCTCCATCTGTACTTAGTGAAATTTTTACATTCGCACAACTAACTGGAGTGGCTGTGGTATTTGCAACATTCCATGTTATGGTTTGGGTACTTCCTCCAACCCAGGAAACTGCCGTATTAGGTGCCGTTACCTGAAATGGTCCGGATGTATTGGAAACCGTTACAACCATATCTGCAAATTGAGTTTGACCAACTTTAACAGGCGCCGTAGAGCTATATGGACAGTTGTCCCTTACCGTTAGTCTGAAATTAAGTGTACGTGATACAGAACTTAGCGCTTCAGTATTTGCTCCTGCATCTCCTCCTGTTAGCGGACCTGATACGAGTCCTCCTGAAAGTATCGTGGAAAGTTTAGGAAAGAGACGCGTGGGTGAATTACTTGGGGCATAAGAAATCCAGTTGGGGCCTGAAGATTTAGTAGCACTAGCTACGCTGTTTGTACCGGTTTGAGAGCTGGATGCATTGTCATTCTGTTCCCAGCAATATGTGAGTGGATCATTATTTGCATCGCTAGCTGAGCCTGTTAATGCGAAAGGAGTACTTATAGGAATGGTATAATTCGTTAATGCGGCTACTACGGGAGTTGCATTATTGGCAGCGATGGATGTTGTAACGGCACAGGTTTTTGTGGCAAGATTGGCTTGTATTTGTGCAATCGAAGTGGCATGATACATATCGATGGAGTGGGGGGCCAGATCCTGATTTGTTATGCCTGCATAACCCATAATAGTGATGCCGGAACCGGGCTCTTTATTTTGTCCGGTGCCTTCATTGCTGTGAGAAAAAGTATGATTGGCTCCCAGCTGATGACCTACTTCATGAACAACATAATCAATATCAAAATTATCTCCTTGCGGAATACCATCTGCCGGTGAAGTAAACCCACTACCTTTTTGTCCATTCGTACATATACAGCCGATACATCCAGCATTTCCACCGCCACCGGAAGCCCCAAAAAGATGCCCTATGTCGTAATTCGATTCCCCAATAACAGAAGTAAGTGTATTCTGAAGTTCTGTGCTCCATGATCCGCCGGCTCCTGTTGATCCGGGAGAATAAGGGTCAGTAGATGCATTATAGTAGAATACATTTGTCGAATTGGCTATCAGGTTCAGATGTAAAGCTAGATCTCTTTCATAGACTCCATTACAACGGGTAAGGGTATTGTTGACTGCAGCAAGTACAAGATTCACCTGTGAACTACCGGTAGCGCCAAAATAATTGGAATATTCTGCGGTTACAGATTGAGCGAGTCTTAAGGTTTTAAGATCTGACCCAGAACGTGCTTTGATAATTTCTCTCTTAACTTTTTCATTTAAGTTTTTTTCGAGGGCTTGCGTTGGTGTGCCACAAGTCCATGGGAGTTCTCCCGGCTTACGTAATGATTTGAATACGGCATATACCTTATTGTCGCTTGAGAAAGGCTCAATGAATTCATTTTCCTTTTCTGAACGAAATACCATGGCTTGAATTCCCTGGGGAGAGTAGCTGAGTTTAAGAGTAGCATAAGGATCTGTAATCCCTTTGCCAGAAAATGCTCTGATCTCAGGAAATTTTGCCTGTAACTCAGGATCAAAATTTGAGGCTTCTTTGATCTCAAAAGCCTCCATTCCTTTATCTGCATTAGGAATCATTACGATTACAGCATTGGCTCTTGTTTTTCCAACCGCATTAAAAAGCTGTTTCCGTAAAGCCCCTAGTTCAAGATTATATAATTCATATTGTTTTGGAAATGAAAGTCTTGAAACAGATCTGGATTTAATAATGCCTGCACTACTTTTTAGGATTGCCCATGGATTCAACTCCTGTGCAGATATATTAAATACAAATAAAATGATCGACCCGATCAGAAATAATAATTTTCTCATTTTTTTAAAAAATATTTTTTAATAAAGCATGATAGGATGCTTCATTAAAAGCAAGTAGGTGCAAGGGCAGATTTCTAAAAGTATTCAAAGGGAATTGGAATAGACTATATTTTCTAAAGTTATGCATTTTAATGATATTGGAAATGTTTTTTTATGTGATTTCTCTGTGATTCATCAAGCTATATCTTTTCTTTGAGTTTATTATTTTCGCTTAGTTCTTAAGTCTGATATTAATCTTCTATAAATCATCTTTTTTTCTTACATTCATATTGATGCTTTTTAGATTCTTGCTGATCTTCAAAGCGCTTGCTTTTAATTGTAAACCAAAACCTTCTATCATGAAATTATTACCCACCTTCATCTTATTCCTTTTTTCTTGGACTTTAATAAGTTCCTGCGCGCAAAAGAAAACCGCAGAAATCCCACCGAATATTCCTATGAAGGATTTCTTTCGAAATCCAGAGAAAAGCGGTTATCAGATCAGTCCGGATGGACAACATTTTAGTTTCAGGGCCCCTTGGAAAAACAGAATGAATCTATTCGTTCAAAAAGTTGGTGACAGTGCTGCTGTGCAGGTAACATTTGATACGATTCGAGACATTGGTTCTTATTTCTGGAAAGGAGATCGCCTTATCTATTCACGTGATATAAACGGAGATGAAAACTTCATTGTCTTTAGCGCTTCCTATGATGGGAAGGATGTAAAAAGCTTGACACCGGAAAAAGGGGTGCGGGCAGGGTTACTCGACGATTTGAGGGCGCTACCAGGTATGGAAAGCAAGGTTTTGATTATTATGAATCAGCGAAATCCACAAGTGTTCGATCCATATATATGTGATGTCATAAACGGAGAACTTAAAGTGCTATATGATAACAGCAAAGACAATTTTGAAAACTGGATCACTGATCATGCTGGGCTGATTCGTTTCGCAATAAAGACAGATGGCACAGATAATGTATACTACTATCGCGCAACTGAAGCAGAGCCTTTCACCGAATACATGCGTGTCGGATATAAGGACAGTTGGAATCCCGTTCTTTTCACATTTGACAATAAAAATCTGATCGTTTCTCACAATCTGAATGGAAGAGATAAAAATGCCATTGTAGAATGGGATCTTGCTTCTAAGAAAGAAACCAAACTATTACAGGATAATCCAGACTATGATATGGGTGGTGTGGACTTTAGTCGGAAACGTAAAGTCATTACGATGTACACCTGGGAAGGAGAGAAAATGGAGAGAAAGATCATTGATGAAAAAACCAAAAAACTTTTTGATCAACTGCAAGCGAAGTTTCCCGGATATTATATAAGTGTTGTCAGCGAAAACGATGATGAAACCAAGCGTACCATTTCGATTAACAGTGATCGTACCAGCGGACGTTTTTATTATCATGAAGATGGGAAGGACGATGTTACGCTTCTGTGTGATCGTACTCCATGGATCAAAGAAGAGCAGATGGCAGAGATGAAACCTATCAGTTATATCAGTCGCGACGGACTTACCATACATGGTTATTTGACATTGCCTGTAGGCAGAGATGCAAAAAATCTTCCCGTTGTGGTGAATCCTCATGGCGGACCCTGGGCTAGGGATTCCTGGTGGTTTAATCAGGAAGTGCAGTTTCTGGCCAACAGAGGCTATGCGGTATTACAAATGGATTTCAGAGGCAGTACGGGTTATGGTCGTAAGCACTGGGAATCGAGCTTTAAGCAGTGGGGAAAGACCATGCAAAATGATATTACTGATGGCGTGAAATGGTTGATTAAAGAAGGCATTGCTGACTCAAACAGAATTGCGATATATGGAGCAAGTTATGGTGGTTATGCTACATTGGCCGGTATCACATTCACACCAGATCTTTATGCCTGTGCGGTGGATTATGTAGGTGTGAGTAATCTATTTACATTCATGAAAACCATTACTCCTTATTGGGAGGCATGGCGCAAGCAGATGTATGAAATGGTTGGTGATCCTGCGAAAGACAGTATCCTGATGCGTGAGGCAAGTCCGGTTTTTCATGTTAAGAATATAAAATGTCCTTTATTTGTTGCTCAGGGAGCTAATGATCCTCGCGTTAATAAAGCGGAAAGCGATCAAATGGTCGACGCGATAAAGAAACGCGGCGTGCATGTGGAGTATATGGTGAAAAATGATGAGGGACACGGATTTTATAATGAAGAGAATCGTTTTGATTTTTACGGAGTGATGGAACAGTTTCTTGATCAGCACATTGGAAGTGGGTATAAAAAAGCCTCATCCAATAAATAATGCGGTTTGCCTTGGTCTTTGTCGGTCTGAAAATGGCTTGGCTAAACGATGTCTTTGGCGGCAAG
>CAZZJD010000105.1:0-5965 GCA_964654305.1 uncultured Chitinophagaceae bacterium | reverse complement strand
TAATTAGTGCCGGAGGTATTACTCCCTCCTTGGTAATTAAAAATGGTACTTGCCCTTGAGTCAGAGTTTGAGAAATAGCCTCCTCCGCCACAACCTACATTTCCGGTGCCAATTATAACGAAGTATTGGGTTAAAGGTACGCTAGCTGAACAATGATTACTGAAATTCATATAAGAACTTGCTAAACTTAAACCACAGCCCCCTGCTCCTAAAATAAAAATAACATTACTTGCAGGAGGAATATTTCCGTCGGCAGGAACAGTGCGAAATACATTACATCCGGCAATGGTATTTAAGTTGTTGATGATGGTATTGATATTTACTGAATCAGCAGTTCCTGGATCCAGAAATCCAAAACACCGAAGTCCGCTTGTGCCACATGATTCTGAAGCACCAACAGAAAAAGCAGGATATGGATTTGCAGGCAAGTTTTTACCGCCCCAATACCAGTTTATATCGGTGCCATTTGATGATGTGAGTCCGATATTGGCAATATTGACTATTGTGTTTTGTGTATTGGCGATAATAAATTCATTGTTTGCATCAGCACCGCAAGGGTTTACAAATTGAGTTTTTATCTTAATATCTGATATGTTTGTAATGGTAAGATTTTCAGATGAAACAGCATTACAGCTGCCGACATTAACTGTAATTTTCCCGGTAGAGCTATTTGAAGGTAACGTAAACGAAATAGTATTATCATCTATAACTGTATAACTAGTCACATTAATCGAACTAAGAGATACAGATGTTGCTCCGGTAAAGCCTGTACCTGTTAATGTAACAGTCGTTCCTGCCGTTCCGGTTATGGGACTGAATGAACTAATGCTTACAGTGGATCCGCAAGTGGATGATATAGTTCCGCTTACACTGATTGTTGGAGTGCAGCTGCTACCCCCTCCCGACATTGTTATATTTCCGTTGTATGTGCCAGCAGAAAGTCCTGCTGATAATTGAACATATACCGGTGTTGAGGTTAAAGTGGCACTTGTATAGGGGATATCCAATGTTGAAGCGTAAGGTCCATCCGGTGAGAGAGATATTTCAAAATTGGCTGGTGCGGTTAGTGTGATATTACCTGGGAAGCCGGATAGACTGGTACTGCTCACATCAAAAGATTGATAGGTGGATGGGCCGGAGCCGATAGTGTAGTTTAATCCCGTGATTGAATTGGTAGAAGTTAAGATATCTCCTCTATTGACCGTAATGCTGAAGTCATCGATGCCTAGACCTTGTGCGTTTGTTGCCCCACCGTTTCCAGTATAAGTCCATCTTAAGTAATAAGAAGATCCATTGGCAATATTAAGTCCAGATAAAGTAAATGATTTGGCAATAGATGAAGGCGGGTTGAAAATGGTTGTGTTATCTGCATCGGCAGCATAGGACTGATCACCTGAGGAAGCTGCATTTATAGCTGTAGTGGTGTTCCCATGAAAAAAGGTCCAGTCAAATGCTCTTGTACCAGACCGATATTTTTCATAATTCCAGGAAAGTGTTATTGAACAAATTGTACTTCCTGTATTATTAGTAAATGCATATATGATGCTTTTAGGAGAGGAATAACTGCCCGATGTCAAAAATCCAATACCTCGATCTGTGGAAGTGCCTGTCACCCCATTTGCCCAATTATAAAAGCCTCCCGATGAAGTACCATTTATTACCCCAGTTCCTGTTGTTCCTGCTACTTGTGTTGTATTCGTAACACCTGTACTCCAGTCAGATCCCATTTTCCAGCCGGTTGGCAAAGATGCAGTACCGCTTGTTCCAATTAAATTAAAGTTTTGTGTTGTAGCAATGCTTAAAGATGTAATAGATTCTTGAGCATAAAGGTTAGTAACTAAATGAAATAAGACTAAGCTAAATAGTGATTTACTTTTCTTAAATATCAATTTGTGAAATAATCTATTGATTATCATAATCATATACTTTCCTTTCCCTATTTATGGGAACAATAAGGAGCATTCAAAGATTATAATCAAGCATTGTTTTTCAAAGAATTGGATAATCAATAAACTATAAATTCTAACCAATCAATTCATCATTCTTTCACAAAAGACTCTGTAACAATGCCCTTCTGTTCTACTATGCGCACATAGTACACGCCCGGACTGAAGGAAGAAATATCGATTTGATTATTGTTGGTGAAGCTGTTTTGTTTGAAGCGCAACTGACCTACACTGTTTACAATTACTATTTCGCTGATTTTCTCCGGCTCAGCCAGATTGATCCATAAGCGATCCTTAGCCGGCTTTGGAGTCACCTGAATATAGGTTCCTATATTGCCCATCCACACTTTTTGAATAGCAGAATACCCGATCTTTCCGGCAAAATCGGTTATGCGTAAACGATAGTAACCCCATCCATTGTAAGGAGCGGCATCAACATCTGCATACGCAGCCGTTTCTTCATTCGCTCTTACAGGAACTATTTTCATGTTTTCAAAATGGATGCCATCTCTGCTGCGTTCAATCACAAAAGATCTCACTTCGTCGTTATGATTGATTAGCCAGTCAAGCTGCACGGTCTTTCCTTTGCCGGTGGCTTTGAAGTTTTTGATATCGAAGGGGAGAGGGGCTTGAGAAATATTAATACTTCCAATAGCAAAAGGAGTAAAGTCTTTATATGTCACATCCGTTGCAAAAGGAGTATTTAATAAATTAAAATTCACATTAGGATAAATCACGAAACCATCATTGGATGCACCACTTCCCATTCCTCCATGGTTATCCCAAGGATTATTTTTATTATGAACTAGTGGAGCACCAGTGGAGCTGAGCGCAGCAGTAACTCCTTCAGAATTTAAGATATAAGATCCGGGGTTACAGTCACTTTTAGGTTTCCAGTGTAATGTAACATTAATATTCTGTGTGCCACTTGATTCTCGTTTTAATCCCCAGTATTCACATGGATTCACCCGAAGAAGTCCGGGTGATGTAACAGGACCGATTTCGGTAGCACTATACAGGAAAAATTCAGCTGTATATGCGTCAGAGGATATTGTTCCAAGATTTGAAACACCAATCGGTCGCCATCCTCCGTTTCCTTCGGGATTGTATGCATAATTTGCTACGATTGGTTTGCCCACAGGGAAAGTAAAGTCAGCTGAACCAATCTTTTTAATTGGGCCATTCACGAATGAGGCGTCGCTACCGGATGTGCTGGATGCCGTGGAGGTGAGGGTAAGGAGATTGGTTAGGGAGGTGTTGATTAGGCCATCTGTTAGTGTTAGGAGACCATTCATAGAAACAGGACGGGCTAATGTGACGCCGTAATCAACGGGGGTAGCCAGTACGGCTGGAGGGTCACTTTTTGTGTTATTTATTTCCACATTCAGCAGATTCAATTCTCCTGTCCCGGAGATTGTTTGCATAGTACTACCTGAGAGTATCAGTTTTGCATTTGCATTTGCCGGAGCAGGAGTAACCCCGTTTATTGTTAGTGTCCCATCAACAGTGACATTACCTTTTACTTCAAAGCCGGTGCCGTTGCTGCTGCCATTATTTGTAAGAGTATTCCCAGTTCTCACAATAAGATTACCTAGGATTTGCATCGGAGTAGCATTGGTGTTTTCGTTGTAAACAGTAACAGTACCGGTTCCAGATCCACCGATATCCAGATTTCCCTTAACCGTAACAAAATCAGTATTTCCGGTAAAGCGACTGCTTATTGCTGTTGCCAAAGGATCCCATGAGCCTGATGTACTTTCCAAAGTTAGATTGGGATAATATGAATTAACAGTTGTAAATGAAACATTATTGCCAGAATAACGTATTATCCAATTTGCAGATGACGGTATGGTATTCATTCCTCCTTCATACTGGTCACGATATATTGACGATGAAGATGTATTAGTCCTGATCAAGGTACCATTATTGCCTAATTGCCAAGTGGCTGAAGATGGAAGTGATAAGCTATTGCTAATGTTTGAATTATCGATAAAAGTCCCATTATTTATAAAGTCTGGCCCAGAATTACTATTCAAGACAGTAAGTGATGAGTTGCCATCTAATGAGGTTTCAAGTGTTGCATTGCTTTCGACAATTAGTTGATCAACATCAAGATCAGTATTTAGGGTTACAGAAGTTCCAGACTGAATAATCACTTGGCTTGAATTAGTTGCAATTGGGTAGGAACATGCAGGGGTAAAAGTGCCCGTAGAGGTGGTGTTAATTTCCCAAATATTTGTAGAGGTCCAGTTGCCATTTGCTTTCGAACGATAAACAGGTAATGAGGAATAGGTATATTGAACAGCAGTAGAATACTTTGAACATTCTGGACTTCCACCACTTTGTATTTTACAGTAGAATTGATAGTTTCTTAGATAAGCAGTATTCCCTGTAATTGAAATGGAATTTGTACCACTGCCATTTACAGTTAGTCCATTTGAGCCATTTAGATCGCTTACCAGCGACCATGTTACTGTTCCTGGCTGATTATAATACCAGATGTAACCAATTGTGCCGGGGGTGGCGGTAGCAGTAACATTAAATGATATGTCATTGCAAATTACATCTGTTGGGGGATTTGATATAATTACATTAGATGCAGATAACGATGAAGGAGAAACTCCTAAATTACTGCAACTTTCTGGATCTGCATTGGTCCATTCACTTGCAACATAACTAACTCTTGGCGTAATATTTCCTGCATTACGAAGTTGGGTAAATCCCCTTCTTTCATCTCCAGAGGGAGGATTGTTTTCTCCAAAGTTTGGATTATCCACAACATCAAGGTCTTCTCCACTCTTGCGTAAAATTACTTGATCGTTGCCATTATAGCCTGCAGCTCCGTCATTCGTTTGTATGGGGCTGACACTACATACTGTGACCCCAGAAGCCGTAGGGTCTCCAATTCTAACAATTGCAACATTGCCAGATGATAATGTTCCGCTCAGATTGGGTAAATCAATTGTTGAAGTGCTTGTGTTTCCATAGCTAATGATTCTAATATTATAAGAGCTTAGATTAATTGTCGTAGAAGTTGGGTTAAAAATTTCAACATATCCAAGAGTTCCAGCTTTGCTATCAAATACTTCGCTGATAATAAGATCTGTACCAGTTGCTCCAGTACCACAGTTGCCATTATTTGTAAGTATATTGAATTCGGTTTCTGTTAGTTTTTCACAGGTACTTTTTGTAATTCCAATTTTTCCGGAAATGGCATTAGGCGGAACTTTTGCTTGAATAGTATTATCGTCTAAAATAGTATAGGATGCTGCGTTAATGCCAGAAAATTTTACAGCAGAAACTCCAGCAAATCCTGTTCCAGTTAAAGTAACAATAGATCCTACGGGTCCATTACTTGGTGTGAAATTAGTTATAATTTGAGACGCATTGCATCCAGAATAGCATGTCCAAGAAATATCATCAACTGTGATTTGGGATGAAGTAATATTTCGGATTTCAATTGTAGCAGTTCCAGAAATATTGATATTGCTAACGGAAAAGTTTATAATTGTAGCATCAGCTCCAGTTGCAGATCCAAATGAGGTAGATTTACCGTATGAAATTCCATTAATAAAAAGTTCTACCTGGCGCACTCCCGAACCAGTATACGCCTTTCTTAAATTGCAGGAAAAATTTCCAATTCCTGTATTTGTAGTAGTACTAATTGCACTTAAGTCTGAAAGGCGCCTTAATATTATCCCTTTATTAGTAATAGGATATGAATTTGCTTGTGCTTCTTGAGAAGCTGTATACGACCATGTAATTGCATTATCCCCCACATATGATCCACTGCTATAAATTGCTGTAGTTGGTGCATTATTGTTATCAAAACTTTCACTTCCACATGGCCCTGGATTTACGATAAGTGTAGCTGCATTACTTGTTGTTCCTGTACAAGGTGATAATGCTGATATATTACATCTGTATTGATAGCCATCTAATGTTGTTGAAGTAGGGCTGATTAGAAGATCTTTCGTATCAGTGCCACTATATGGGCTGCCATTACTCAAGTCATTCCA